>NZ_AP022672.1:600000-862500 GCF_013374095.1 Sphingomonas sp. HMP6
CCCGCCGCCGCGATCAGCTTCGCCGGACCCGGCAAGCGCGACGACGAACTGACCGCCGCAATCGAGGCGGGCGCGACGATCAATCTAGAGTCCGAAGGCGAGTGGCGGCGGGCGCGCGCGATCGGCGATCGGCTCGGCATCCGCCCGCGCGTGGCGGTGCGGGTTAATCCCGATTTCGAACTGCGCGGATCGGGGATGCGGATGGGCGGGCGTGCGACGCCGTTCGGCGTGGATGCCGATCGCGCCGCGTCGCTGATCGAGTCGATCCTCACGGGCGGAGCGGATTGGCAGGGCCTTCACATCTTCGCCGGATCGCAAACGCTTGATGTGAACGCACTGATCGATGCGCTGACCGGTGCGCTCGCCCTGGCCGAGCGGCTGGCGGATCAGGTCGGCACCGTCCCGCAGCTCACCAATCTCGGCGGCGGTTTCGGCATTCCCTATTTCCCGGGCGAGATGCCGATCGACGTCATGGCGATCGGCGCGGCACTCGGCGAAGCGATCGAGCAGTCGCCGCTGACCCGCGCAGACGGTGGCTTTGCGATCGAGCTCGGCCGCTGGCTTGTCGGCGAGAGCGGCGTGTACCTGACCCGCATCGTCGATCGGAAGGAAAGCCGCGGCGAAACTTTCCTGGTCACCGATGGCGGCATGAACCACCAACTCGCCGCCAGCGGCAATCTCGGCACCGTGGTCAAGCGCAACTACCCCGTTGCCATAGCCTCTGCCGCGCCCGACGCCGCGACCGAAACCGTCAGCGTCGTCGGCCCGCTCTGCACCCCGCTTGATCGTCTTGGCGACCGCGTGACGTTGCCCGTGGCGCAGGCCGGGGATCTTGTCGCAGTGTTCATGGCGGGTGCCTACGGCCTCAGCGCAAGCCCCACCGGCTTCCTCGGCCATCCCGCCCCGCGCGAGCTGCTGGTGGGCACCCACGGCGGCTAAGTCCGCCATTCCTAACGCAATCTTTACCTCTCGCGCGGCATATCGGCACGATAGCCGCGACCCTGTCCGGGTACGTCAGACGTGACGTATCGGGGGAACCGCGCGGCAGGAGGTTTGCATGGCGCGTTTCTTCAAGTCTTTCCGGGGGGTATTGGTCGCTGGCGTCGCTGCGATGGCGCTGACGAGCTGTGCCGGCGGCAGCCGCCCCCAACTTCCCGCCGCCACCTTCGTCGCAGGGCAGGAACAGCCGGGCGAAGAGTATATGATCGGCCCGCTCGACCAGCTCAGCATCTTCGTGTGGCGCAACCCCGAACTGTCGACCAAGGTGCAGGTGCGCCCCGACGGCCGCATCACCACGCCGCTGATCAGCGACATGCCCGCCGTCGGCAAGACGCCGCGGATGCTCGCCGACGACATGAAGATCGCGCTCGGCGAATATATCAAGGACCCGATCGTCTCGGTCATCGTCGAGAATTTCTCGGGCACCTTCAGCCAGCAGGTCCGCATCATCGGCGCCACTGCGAAGCCCGCGTCGATCCCGTACCGCGCGAACATGACGCTGCTCGACGCGATGATCGCGGTTGGCGGCTTGAGCGAATTTGCCGCGGGCAACCGCGCGAAGCTGGTCCGCTACGATCGTAACACCGGCAAGCAAGTCGAATATACCGTCAAGCTGTCGACCCTGCTGAAGGAGGGCGATAGCCGTGCGAACGTCCGGCTCGAACCGGGCGACGTGATCATCATCCCCGAGAGCATGTTTTAAGGAGCGCGCAGGGGGATGAACGGTCTTTACGACGAGCTGCGGATCGCGCTGCATACGATCTGGACACGCCGCTGGATCGCGCTTGCGGTCGCGTGGGGCGTGGCCGTGCTCGGTTGGGCCGCTGTCGCGCAAATCCCCAATAGCTACGAATCGCGGGCGCGTGTGTTCGTGCAGATGAACACGATCCTGCCCAATGCGGTGGGCATCAGCGCCGCCGATCAGCAGCGCGACGTCGATACGATTCGCCAGACGCTCACCTCGGCCATGAGCCTGGAAAAAGTCGTGCGCGGCACCGATCTTGCGAACACAGTCAAGACCGACCGCGACGTGGCGGACCGCGTCGCGGGCCTGTCCAAGGCGATCAAGATCACCGCCGAGCAGGACAATCTCTTCTCGATTGTCGCGACCGGATCGAGCCCCAAGGTCACGCGGCAGATCGTCCAGAAGCTGATCGATCTGTTCGTCGAACAGAATCTGTCGGGTGATCGCGACGAGACGAGCACCAGCCTGAAATTCCTCGATGCGCAATTGGAGGAGCGGCAGAAGCAGCTCGCCGACGCCGATGCCAAGCGCACCGATTTCCAGAACCGCTATCTCGGCAGCTTGCCGGGTACCGGATCGCTCACCGACCGGATGAGCGCGGCGCGCTCGGCGATGGCGCAGGTCGATAGTGATCTTGCCGCCGCGCAATCGGGCCTGGCGGCGATCAACGGGCAGATGGCGGGGACCCCTGCCAATATCGCGGGCGCGGCCGGGAGCGTCAGCGCCGGTCCGGCCCGCGCGCGGCTGAATGCGATCCAGGGCCAGCTCGCCGATGCGCGGGCACGCGGCTATACCGAGAACCACCCCGACGTGATCGCGCTCCGTAGTCAGCTGGCGTCCGCGCAGTCGGCGGCGCGTGGCGAGCCGCTGGTCGGTGGCGGCGCGGGCGGCGGGTCGTCCAATCCCGCGTATATCTCGCTGCGCTCGCTGCAGGGCGACAAGCAGGCGCAAGTCGCGTCGCTGATGGCACGTAAAAGCCAGCTGCAGGGCGATCTCGACACGATCACCGCGAAGCTGGCGGGCAACCCGCAAGTCGCCGCCGAACAGTCGCAGATCGAGAACGACTATCAAGTGCTCAAGGACGGCTATGCCAAGCTGCTCGCCGATCGCGAGGGGATCAAGCTGCGCGGCCAAGCGCAAAGCCAGACCGATTCGATCAAGTTCAGCGTCATCGATCCGCCGACCGCACCGCGCGTGCCGGCCGCCCCCAACCGTCCGTTGCTGCTGACCGGCGTGCTGATCGCTGCGCTCGGCGTCGGCGTCGCGATCGCCTTTGCGCTCGGCCAGTTGAAGACGACCTTTGCGACTGCCGGACGGCTGGAAAAGGCGACCGGGATGCCGGTGATCGGGTCGATCGGCGAAATGGTGACCAAGGTCGAACTGGCCACACGTCGGCGGATGCTGATGTATTATGGGGGCGGGGCTGCTGCGCTGGGCGTGGCGTACGTCGCCTTGCTCGGCGTCGAGATGCTCCAGCGGGGATTGGCGGCATGAGCGACATGACACCACGCAAGGTGAAGGCGTCGCTGCTGGAACGCGCGGCGGAGGTCTACGACTTCGCCGAACATGCGCGCGCGCGCAGCGCTCCGGTGGCCGATCAGCCAGTCGTGCAAGCGCCGGTTGCAAAGGCTCAGGTCGCACCCCCCGCGCTCGTGAAGCTCGCACCGCGCGGCGGTGTAACGGCGATCGATCGCGCCTTGCTGGCCGAACGCGGGATCATCGTGCCGGGTGCGCCGATCGACGCGCTGACCGAGGAATTTCGCCTGGTGAAGCGGCAGTTGCTGACGACCGCGCGCACGATCCGGCGCAGCGACGCCGATCTGTCGCGCACGATGTTGGTTTGCTCGGCGCAGCCCAATGACGGCAAGACCTATTGCGCGGTCAACCTCGCCATTTCCCTGGCGGCGGAACGCGATGTCGAGGTGCTGCTGATCGACGCCGATTTCGCCAAGCCCGACGTGATGGCGCGGCTTGGCCTGCCTGAAGGGCCGGGCCTGCTTGATGCGCTGGCCGATGCGAAGGTCGATATCGAGCGCTGCGTCGTGCGCACCGACGTGCCGCACTTGAGCTTGCTGCCGTGCGGGACGAAGACCACCGCCGACACCGAACTCGTTGCCAGCGCACGTACCGGCGAACTGATCGCGCAACTGCTTGCCGCCGATCCGACGCGGATCCTGATCTTCGATTCGCCTCCGGTGCTGGCCGCGTCGCCTGCGTCGGTGCTGGCGAACTATGCCGGGCAGGCGATGCTCGTCGTCCGCGCCGACCGGACCGGGGAAAGCGACCTGCGCGAAGCGGTCGCGCTGCTCGATGGCTGCGAACACGTCCAACTGGTTCTCAATGCCGTTGCCTTCGCACCCGGCGGTCGCCGCTTCGGCACCTATTACACGAAGGAGGAGGACGCGACATGACGCGCCCAATCGCATCTGTATCGACCGTCCTGGGTGCCGGGCTGATCGCCCTGCTCGTCGCTGTGCCCGCGCACGCGCAAGACCAGAAGCGCCGGAAATCGATTTCGCCGTTTATCGAAATCGGCCAGGTCGTGACTGCCGACCTGAAGAACAACGACGTGCTGACCTATTCGACCGTTGCCGCCGGGGTGAGTGCCTCGGTCGAGACCAAGCGCGCGCAGGTTCAGGTCAGCTATCGCTACGAACGCCGCTTTTCGTACAGCAAGCGCGTCGGCGATGACGACGTGCATAGCGGCTTGGCGCGCGCGAGCTTCATCGTCGCGCCCGGCCTGACGCTGGAAGGCGGCGCGATCGCGACGCGCGTCCGCTCCGACATTCGCGGCGCGGCACCCGGCACACTGGCGGGCAATGTCGACAATATCAGCCAAGTCTATTCGGTCTATGCCGGCCCCAATTTCGCCAGCCATGTCGGCCCGGTCGGGGTTGCGGCGAGCTATCGCTACGGCTTCACCAAAGTAGAAGCCCCCGGCGTCACCGGCGTGCCCGCCGGCAGCCCCCGGCTCGATGCGTTCGACACGTCGCAAAGCCATGTCTTCAACGCCAGCGCCGGCGTAAAGGCGGGCACGATCCTGCCGGTCGGCGTCAACGTGTCTGTGGGCTATGAACGCGGCACTGCGGGGCAGCTGGACCAGAAGTTCGAGAGCAAGGTCGCGCGTGTGGACCTTGTCCTGCCGGTGGCGCCGACGCTCGCGCTGACTGCGGGTGCTGGTTACGAGAAGATCACCGTCAGCCAGAAAGACCCGCTGCGGGACGGAAACGGCGTGCCCGTCACCGACGCGCGCGGTCGCTTCGTCACCGATCCGACATCGCCGCAGCGCATCGCGTATCAGACCGATGGCATTATCTATGACGCCGGAGTGATCTGGCGTCCGTCGAGCCGCACTACGCTGCAGGCGCGCGCCGGGCGGCGTTATGGGGGCACGACCTATAGCGGATCGTTCAGCTATGCCGCATCGCGCGCGCTCGGCATTCAGGTCGGCGTCTATGACAGCGTCGATACGTTCGGTCGGCAATTGCGCAACGGGATTGCGAATTTGCCGACCAGCTTCATCGAACAGCGCGACACGTTCGGGCAGCAGTTTAGCGGCTGCACCTTCGGCAATCCCGGTGCGCCCGGTGCCGGATCGGCGGGCGGTTCGGCTGGCGGATGCCTGAACGGCGTTTTCCAGTCGATCTCGACCGCCGCATACCGCGCACGCGGAATCGATGCGGTGATCGCCGCCAAGCGCGGTGCGGTAAGCTTCGGGGTCGGCGGCGGCTATGCCACGCGGCGCTTCTCGGCACCGGTCGGCACGGGCTTCAACATCAACGGCGTCACCGATGACAGCTACTATGCGCAGGCCTTCGCGGCGGCAGCGATCGACAGCAACTCGGGCGTGAACGGCAACGTCTTCGCCAATTATTACGATAGCGGGATTGCGTCGGCCCCTGGCGTCTTCAGCACCGGCGCGACCGGGCTCTATTATCGCAATTTCGGGCGCATCTCGACGACGGCGTCGGCCGGCATCTACTCGTTCAGCCAAAAGGGCACAGACGATCAGTTGTCGGCGCAGGGCCAAGTCGGTGTGCGGTATCAATTCTGAAACGCCTGGGACAGTATTACCCCGTGCGAGGACGGTAACATGTACGAAGATCATTATGGATTGAGCGGCCGACCGTTCGCGCTGACGCCTGATCCGCGCTTCTGGTTCGATACCGCGACGCACCGCAAGGCGATGGCCTATCTCGGCTATGGCCTGGCGCAAGGCGAGGGCTTCATTGTCATCACCGGCGATGTCGGCGCGGGCAAGACGACGCTGGTCGGTCATTTGATGGCCACGGTCGATGCGACGCGGCTGCACGTCATCAAGATCGTCTCGACCCAGATCGAGGCGGAGGACCTGCTGCGGATGGTCGCAGGCGGCCTTGAGGTCGACAGCGATGGCCTGACCAAGGCGCAATTGCTGGTCGCGATCGAACGCGGGTTGCACGCGACCGCGCGCACCGGGCGGCGCACGCTGCTGATCGTCGATGAGGCGCAGGCGCTGCCGGTGTCGAGCCTCGAAGAATTGCGCATGCTGTCGAATTTCCAGACCGGCGGCCATGCGTTGCTGCAGATCTTCCTGCTCGGCCAGCCCGAATTCCGCGAACGGCTGCACGGCTCGGACCGGCTCGAACAATTGCGCCAGCGCGTGATCGCAATGCACCATCTCGATCCGATGGAGCGCGAAGAGGTCGAGCCGTACATGCGCCATCGCCTGGGCGTCGTCGGCTGGACTGGGCGGCCGCATTTTACACCCGATGCTTTCGGCGCGCTCTATGCCGGATCGGACGGCGTGCCGCGCCGCCTCAACCAGCTTGCCGGTCGCGTCTTGCTCTACGGTTCGATCGAGCAGCTCGATACGATCGACGGGCGCGCGGTGGCGACTGTGGTCGCCGACATCGCCGGGGACATGCCGGGCGTGAAGCCGATCACCGTTCCGGCATTCGTGGCTGCGCCGGCATCGGCACCGCTGCCCGAACCGGAAATTCAGGCCGAACCCGATGTGCCGGTCGCCGATGAACCCGAGCCTGTGATCGCTGCTTTCGAGCCCGAGCCAGAGCCCGAGCCGGAGCCGGAGCCAGAGCCGGAGCCGGAGCCAGAGCCGGAGCCGGAGCCGGAGCCGGAGCCGGCGCGTCCGCTACCGATCGCGCACATTCCGCCGCCCGCCGAACCGCGGCCGATCCGCCTGACGCGCCCCGAGCCGACCGACAGGATCGCGCCACTGCCGATGGCCGAAGCTGAACCCGAGCCGGTTGCCGCGCCCGAACCCGTCGCGATGCCCGAACCCGCGCAGGACGATGTCGCCGGGCGCATCGCCGCGCTCGAAGCGCGCCTGGACGAACAGGACGTGGCGCTGCGCCGCGTGCTGACGCTGCTGGTCGATTGGGCCGAGGGCGAGCAGAGCCCGAACGTCGCTGCCCCCCACGCCGCAGAGGGCTGAGGCGATGCGGCCCGGCCAACCCCTTTACGGCCAACCTCTTCACGGCCACCCCCTTCATGGCATGTCCGTCGATGTCGAGGACTGGTTTCAGGTCGGCGCCTTCGAAAAGGTGATCGCCAAGGACGATTGGGATTCGCTGCTGCCGCGCGTCGAGCGCAATACCGATGCCGTGCTGGCCTTGTTCGCCGAAACCGGGACCAAGGCGACCTTCTTCACGCTCGGCTGGGTGGCCGAACGCTACCCGGCTATGATCCGCCGGATTGTCGAGCAGGGGCATGAACTGGCGAGTCACGGCTGGGATCACGACCGCGTCTTCACGCTCGACGCTGCCCGCTTCCGCGCCGACATCGCCCGCGCGCGCAAGGCGCTGGAGGATGCCGGCGGCGTCGCCATCACCGGATATCGCGCGCCCAGTTTCTCGATCGACGCACGCACGCCCTGGGCGCATCACGTGCTGGCGGAGGAGGGCTATGCCTATTCCTCCAGCGTCGCGCCGCTGCGCCACGATCATTACGGCTGGCCCGAGGCTCCGCGCTTCGCCTTTCGCCCGCTCGCCGATGCCGCTCTGATCGAATTGCCCGTGACGGTCGCCGAACTGGGTTCGCGGCGGATGGCGACCGGGGGTGGCTTCTTCCGCCTCTTCCCCGCCGCGCTCACCGATTATGCGGTGCGGCAAGTGGCGGGGCAGGGGCAGCCCGCCGTGTTCTATTTCCATCCGTGGGAGATCGACCCCGGCCAGCCGCGCGTCGCCAACGCCCCCGCCAAATCGAAGCTGCGGCATTACAGCCGCCTGGGCGCAATGGCGGGTAAACTGCGCGGGCTGTTGTCGCGGCACGAATGGGGCCGGGTCGATGCAGTCGTGCGCGATCTTCACCCGATCGAACCGCCGATTGCGCTGGCCGCATGACGGTCCAGCCGCTCTCGGGGCTGGTCGCGGTCCGCGCGGTCGATCTGCGCGACGCGAATGAACGCGCGCGGATCGATGCGTTCGTCCGCGCCCATCCGGAGGCGACGCCCTTTCACCTGACGGCGTGGAGCCTCGGCGTCGCCAAGGGCTGCGGCCAGACCAGCCATACGCTCGTCGCCGAACGCGCCGACGGATCGCTTGCCGGCTTCGTGCCACTGACAGAGGTCAGCTCGCCACTGTTCGGCCGGGCCTTGGTCTCGAATGGCTTCGCGATTGGCGGCGGTATTTTGGCCGAGAGCGCAGCGGCGACCACCGCATTGGGCGATGCCGCTTGGACGCTGGCGCAGCGATTGAAGTGTCCGACGCTTGAACTGCGCGGCGGGCCGCTGCCGGGCGATGCGTGGCATGTCGATACCGACACCTATCTTGGTTTCACCCGTCCGCTGGCGGACAGCGATGAGGCGGAACTGCTCGCCATCCCGCGCAAGCAACGCGCCGAGGTGCGCAAGGCCCTCGATGCCGATCTGGCGATCACGGTCGGGCATGGGCGCGACGACC
Organism: Sphingomonas sp. HMP6; assembly: GCF_013374095.1. Classification (NCBI taxonomy): domain Bacteria; kingdom Pseudomonadati; phylum Pseudomonadota; class Alphaproteobacteria; order Sphingomonadales; family Sphingomonadaceae; genus Sphingomonas; species Sphingomonas sp. HMP6. The sequence continues at coordinate 608,644 of NZ_AP022672.1, forward strand.
TGAAGGCGCATTATGCGGTCTATGCCGAATCGGTGCACAATCTCGGCACCCCGGTCTTCCCGGCGGCGCTGTTCCGCGCGGTTCTGCAGGAATTTGGTGAATCCGCCGATATCCTCACCGTCCGCCATGACGGGCGCGCGGTCGCGAGCGTGTTAAGCCTGTACTTCAACGGCACCGTCTATCCCTATTGGGGCGGCGGCACGCACGCGGCGCGCGGCCTTCGCGCCAACGACCGGATGTATTTCGCGCTGATGGCGCACGCCCGTGCCAAGGGCTGCACACGGTTCGATTTCGGCCGTTCCAAGGCGGGTACCGGTCCCGCCGCGTTCAAGAAGAATTGGGGCTTCGAGGGCGTCCCACTATCCTATGGCAAGCGCGCTGCACCGGGCGAGCCGGTGCGCGAGATCAACCCGCTCGACCCGCGCTACGCCCGTAAGGTCGAGCTGTGGAAGACGCTGCCGCTGTGGATCGCGAACCTGGTGGGGCCGCATATTTCGCGCGGCCTGGGCTGATGGGCGACATCCTGTTTCTGGGCCACCGCGTGCCCTATCCGCCCGATCGCGGCGACAAGATCCGCGGCTTTCACATCCTGAAATTCCTGGCTGCGCGCAAACGCGTGCATCTGATCGCCTTTGCCGACGATGCGCGCGACATGAAGCCGGCGGATGGACTCGCCAAGGTTACCGGAAACCCCACGATCATCTGGCGCGCGAAAACACGCGCTACGGCGGCGGTGCAGGCGCTGCTATCGCGCAAACCCGTGTCGCTGACCGCGTTCGACGATGCGTCGCTGCGCGCGGCGGTCGAGCGCACCTTGGCGTCGCACGCGATCGACACGATCTACGTCTTTTCCAGCCAGATGGCGCAATATCTGCCGGCGGATCCGCGCCAGCAGGTCATCATGGATTTCGTCGACATGGATTCGGCCAAGTTCGCCGATTATGCCAAGCAATCGCACGGGCTGATGGCGTGGATGATGGGGCGCGAGGCACGCTTGCTGCAACGCTACGAAAGCGCCGTCGCCGGAGCCGCCGATGCAAGCCTGTTCGTCAGCGGAGCCGAGGCGCACCTTTTCCGTGACACGACCGGGGCCGCGCGCGTCCACGCCGTCGAAAACGGCATCGACACCGATTTCTTCGATCCCGCCGCCGCGTTCGAACCGATCGCCACGACCGCTCCGCTGATCGTCTTCACCGGACAGATGGATTACCGCCCGAATATCGAGGCGGTGACATGGTTTGCTGAGGCGATCCTGCCGCAGGTGCAGCAGCGCCACCCGAATGCGCGCTTCGCCATCGTCGGGCGCGCGCCGAGCGATGCGGTGCAGGCGCTTACCAAGCGGCCCGGCGTGATCGTGACGGGCGAAGTTGCAGACGTCCGCGGCTGGCTTGCCGCGGCATCGGTGGTGGTCGCGCCGCTGAAGCTCGCGCGCGGCGTGCAGAACAAAGTGCTCGAGGCGATGGCGATGGCGCGGCCGGTGGTCGCCTCGATTCCCGCGGCCGAGGGCATCGATCATTCCGACACGGTTCGCGTAGGCGGGACCGGGGATGAGATCGCCGCGCAGATTACCGCGATCCTCGACGATCAGGACGGAGCCGCGCAGATGGGCCGCGATGCCCGCGCGCAGGTTCAGGCACGCTATAGCTGGGAAGCGCGGCTCGCCCCGCTCGATGCAATCCTAGGCCTGGCAGTCGTGGCACCGTCGCGGTGCGTCGTGGCGTGATGCGGTGACCATTCCCGTTCCCGCGTCTGCCTTCGCGATCGACCCCGCCGTGCCGACCGCATGGCGGCGGCCTAGCGCGATCCTGGGCGGCGTGGCGCTGCTGTTGGTCGGGCTGTTCTGGCATGACGTTACTGCCCTGACGAAGATATGGTGGACCAGCACGACCTTTGGGCACTGCCTGTTCATTCCGCCGGTACTGGCGTGGCTGGTGTGGCAGCGCCGCGCGGGCCTAGCGCAGCTGACCCCGGTCGCCTGGGCACCGGGGCTGCTGCTGGTCGCGCTCGGCGGGCTCGGCTGGCTGCTCGGCGATGCGGGCGGCGTGGCGCTCGCGCGGCACCTCGGCATCGTGCTGATGCTGCAGGGTGCGGTGGTCACGTTGCTCGGCCCCAATGTCGCGCGCGCGCTGCTGTTTCCGCTTTGCTACGCGGTGTTCCTCGTGCCGTTCGGCGAGGGGCTGGAGGAGCCGCTGCAAACCGCGACCGTCGCGATGACGATGCCGTTGCTCCATCTCTTCGGCGTCCCCGCGCAGGTCGATGGCGTGCTGATCACCATTCCGAACGGCTATTTCGAAGTGGCCGAGGCATGTTCCGGCGCGAAGTTCGTGATCGCGATGATCGCCTATGGCGCGCTGGTCGCCAATGTCTGTTTCGTCTCGTGGCGCAGACGCGCGATTTTCATGGTCGTCGCATTGGTGGTGCCGATCCTCGCCAATGGGTTGCGGGCGTTCGGGACGATCTATGCGGCCTATCTCACCTCGGTCGAGCAAGCGACGGGCATGGACCATATCGTCTATGGCTGGGTGTTCTTCGGCGTGGTGATGGCGGCGGTGATCGCGATCGGCTGGCGCTGGTTCGATCGCGCGCCCGATGCGCCGGTGTTCGATCCGGCGCGGTTGCAGGCGGTTCCGCGGTTCCGCCTCGATGCGCCGCTTGCTGCAGCCTTGATCTTGGCGACGGCTGCGGTTTTCCCGGCATGGTCTTCGGCAATCGCCGGGCGTGCGCAGGCGTTGCCGGATCGGATCGCGCTGCCGGAGGTTCCCGGCTGGCACCGCAGCGCGACCAGCATCCGCGCCACCTGGTCGCCCAATTATCCGAACGCCGATCATTTTCTGTTCGGCCGCTACACCGATGCCAGCGGTGAGTCGGTCGATCTGGCGATCGCCGTTTATGGCAGCCAGCGCGAGGGCAAGGAGGTCGTTGCGTTCGGCGTCGGGCCGTTGCGTGAGGATGACCGCTGGGTCCGCGTGTCGGACCTGCCCGATCTGGATGGCGGATCGGCGATGCGCATCACCGCGCCCGGCCCGGTCGAGCGTCAAGTCGTGACGTGGTACCGCGTAGGGGACGTCCTGACCCATCGCCCGGCCGTTGTTAAGCTAGCAACGCTTCGGGCCAAGCTGCTCGGCGGGCCGCAGCGCGCGGTAGCGGTGCATGTCTCGGCCGAGGCCACGCCGGGGTCCGATCCGCGCGCGGCGATGGCGCGTTTCGTCGCGGCGCTCGGCCCGATCGAACGCATCGCCGATCGCGCGGCGGGAATGCCGTGAGCGCGGGGGTGACGGATCGCGCCGGGATCGGTAAGCGCGCCTGATGTGCGGCATCGCCGGTCTTTATTATCCGTCCACCCCAAAGCCGGTCGATCCCGCAAGGATCCAGGCGATGGCGGACGCGCAGGCGCATCGCGGGCCGGATGGATCGGGCGTGTGGACCGCGCCCGGTGTCGGCCTGGGGCATCGCCGTCTTTCGATCATCGATGTCGCGGGCTCTCCCCAACCGATGGCCAGCGCCGACGGCGCGCTGACCGTCACCTACAACGGCGAAATTTACAATTTCGCCGCGCTGCGTGCCGAATTGCAGGCGCTGGGCGCGGTGTTCGTGACGGCGGGCGATACCGAGGTGCTGCTCCACGGCTGGGCGGCCTGGGGTCTTGCGATGCTCGATCGCTTGAACGGGATGTTCGCCTTCGCGCTGCACGATGCGCGGCGGCAATGCCTGTTCCTCGCGCGCGACCGGTTGGGCGTGAAGCCGCTGCATTATGCCGAACTGTCCGATGGCGCGGTGGCGTTCGCGTCCGAACTGAAGGGCCTGCTCGCCCATCCACTGCTGCGCCGCGCGCCGCAGATCAGCGCGGTCGAGGATTATCTCGCGTTCGGCTACGTCCCCGACGACACCTGCCTCGTCGCGGGCGTGAAGAAGCTCCCCGCGGGCCACTCTTTGCTGATCGAACGCGGCAAGTCCGTACCCGCGCCGTCGCGCTGGTGGGACGTGGATTTCAGCCGCCGCGCGACCGGCTCCGCCAAGGCGCTTGAGGAAGAGCTGCTCGCGCTGTTGCGCGATGCCGTCACCTCGCGGATGGTGTCGGACGTGCCGCTTGGGGCCTTCCTGTCGGGTGGGGTCGATAGCTCGGCAGTGGTCGCGCTGATGGCGGAGGCATCGCGCGGTGCGGTGCGCACCTGTACGATCGGCTTCGACGAAGCCAGCCTCGACGAGCGCCGCTACGCCGACGAGATCGCCCGCCGCTTCGCCACGCAGCACCGCGAGCGGATCGTCGCGGCGGACGATTTCAGCCTGATCGACACGCTCGTCCACGCGTTCGACGAGCCCTTCGCCGACGCATCGGCGCTCGCCACGTACCGCGTATGCGAACTCGCACGCGAGGATGTGACGGTCGCGCTCTCGGGCGATGGCGCGGATGAGGCGTTTGCAGGCTATCGCCGTTACAAGTTTCAAGCGGCGGAGGAACGCGTGCGGAGCCTCGTGCCCGCCTCGATCCGCCAGACCGTGTTCGGCACGCTCGGGCGCTATTATCCCAAAGCCGATTGGGCACCACGCCCGCTCCGCGCGAAGAGCACGCTGCTCGCGCTCGCCGAAGATGGCGCAGAGGGCTATGCCCGCTCGGTCGGCGTGACCACGCCCGCGTTACGCGCAGCCTTGTTCAGCGATGCCGCCCGCAGCGCGCTCGGCGGACACCGCGCCGAGGACCGCTACGTCCGATCGATGCGCGATGCCCCCGCACGCGACGCGCTCGACCGTGCGCAATATGCCGATTTCCAGCATTGGCTGCCCGGCGACATCCTGACCAAGGCCGACCGCACCAGCATGGCGGTCAGTCTGGAGGCGCGCGAGCCACTGCTCGATTATCGCCTGGTCGAATTCGCCGCGAAACTCCCCGTCGGGATGCGCTTGCGGGGCGGGCAGGGGAAGTGGCTGCTCAAGAAATCGATGGAGCGCTATCTTCCCAAGGACATTCTCTATCGCCCGAAAATGGGCTTCGTCACCCCGATCAGTGCGTGGTTCCGGGGGCCGCTGGCGGGGGAGGCGGCGGCGCTTGCCCGCTCCCGCGTGCTGGTCGGCACCGGCTGGTTCGACCCCGCCACGATCGCCCGCCTCGCCGAGGACCACCGCGCAGGCCGCGCCGACCATGGGCGCACGCTGTGGCAATTGGTGATGCTGGAGCGATCGATGGCGCGGTTGTTTTCGTGAAGTGGCGTAGCGCGAGGCCCTAGCGCATTGACGACAGCGGAGCCACGATCCACCTGTTCTGTACGGGGGTACGATGATCTGGTTCCAAGACGATCCTGCGCCGCGTGTGCGAGAAGTATCGGCAGAGCAGTTGCGGTCGTTGATCGTCGCCAATCCGACCGCGACGGTGTTGAAGACCTTGCTGGGCGACGCATTGATGCGCGACCGCGATTTTGCTGGGGCCGCCGCCGCTTTCGCTTCTGCGGCGCGCGACGATCCGACCCGTTTTGAGCGCTGGACCTCGCTGGTGCGCGGGTATCGCAAAAGTCTCCAACTTGATGCGGCGCTCGATGCGCTCCGGCGCGCGGACCGCGTAGATCCGAGCGCGGCGTTGACCGTCGAGCGCGGGCGTGTCTTGCGGTTGATGGGGCAAGTGCCCGCAGCGGAAGCCGCATTTCGTGCCGCGCTCAGCGACAGTAGCGACAGTGGCACACGATGGTCTGCGTTCGACGGGCTATTGCGGTTGCTGGCGCTTGATGACGATGGCGCGCGCTTACTTGCAGCGTGTGATGAGGCACAGAAGGAGATCGGGGATGTGGCGCTGGTGCGGGCGCACCGGGCGCTGGCGTACAGTCGGATGGGGAAGACCGATGCCGCGCGTCACATGATCGATGTCGATCGTCATGTCCTTCGCCTGCCCGTCGCGGCGCCGGACGGATATGCCGATATCGGTGCCTTCAACGCTGCATTGTCAGAAGAAATTCTGCGCGTTGGCGCGTCCCCGGGCGATGTCAGTTTGCGGTACATGCCCGATCTGGGCCGACAACCCGTGTTGGCCACGCTGCTGAACATTATCCGTACCACGCTGGAATCCTACGTGGCGAAGCGGGCCGAGCGTGGACTGGCCGACGTCCTGCCGCCGCCCCCGGCGAGTGCCAAATTATTCTATGGGAACACCGTATTGCGCAATCGCGGCGTCAACGGCGTCCATATCCACGGAGATGGGTATGTGTCGGCGGTCTATCATGTGTCGGTGCCCGGCAGCATCACTGCCGCGGCCGACCATCGCGGTGCGCTGGCGCTGGGTGTCGTGGGCAAGTGCGCACCGAACCATGTGCCGTGCTGGGGTATTCGATACGTCAGGCCGGTTTCGGGCTGGCTGACCCTGTTTCCATCGCATTTTTTTCATGACGTCGTTCCGTCGGGCGAGGCCCTGCCGCGCATCTCGGTCGCGGCCGACCTGTTGCCCCGCTAGAGCGGTACGACATTAGATAGATCCAGCGGCTCAATCTGTTCGTGCTGAGCTTGTCGAAGCACCCGCGCAACAAGCGAGCCCTTGCTTGTTGCACGGGCCCTTCGACAGGCTCAGGGCGAACGGGTCATGCTAACGTCATCCTGCCCTAGGCTTGCTGCCCGCTTGTGGGGGGCGACAGGCTCAACCCAAACGGGGGGCGCTCGCGTCGGCCGCTGTCAGTGGAACACCGCAATCGCGGCGTGCAGCGTCAGCGCGATCAGGCAAAGCGTCGATAGGCTGAAAAGCGCAAAGCGGACGATCACGCGGTTGACGGTCGCTTGCACCAGGCTGTGCACGATTCGCAGTGCGACATAACCCCACGCAATCGTCGCATTCAGACCATCTCCAGCACCAATCAGCGCCAGGCTGAGCGCAATCGCATAAAAGATCGTCGGCTGTTCGTGCAGATGGTTGTAATTGTCGGCCGGCCACTGCGCCTTCGGGTCGATCCGCGCGCGCAAATCGGCAGCGCTGCCGCCGACCAGATTGGCCGTATCGATCCCGGCCCGCTGCATCGCCGGAATCCGCGTGACGTACATCCACACCCACATGACGAGCGACCACGCCACAAGTGCGACCACAGGCGCGATGATCTGAGCGTGTTGCGGCATGAAAAATCCCCCCGGAATTGGCTTCCGGGGGGATAGGTCGCTTACTCTGTTTCGATTTGCAACCGATCAATCGAAGCTGGCACCCCAGCGCCGCTTTACGCGGTTCTTCCACAGGCCGCGATGATACGCGTCCGACGCCAGCAGCGGCATCACAGAACCGGCTTCGGCGAACACCATCTGTTCGATGCCGGTGTTGACCTTGCCCCACGAGGCCGCTTCCTGCAGCGTCGAGGACGAGCACGCGCCGTCGCGCACGTCGGCGACGGTGATCTGCACCGCGTATTTATGCACCTGCACGTCGTCATGGCCGAGGATTTCGGCGCAGACCACGGTGTCCTGGATGAAGTTCTTCGGCACGCCGCCGCCGATCATCAGCAGGCCGGTGACGCCCGCCTTGATCTTGATGTCGGTCAGTTCGCGGAAATCGGCGATCGCGTCGAGCACCATGTACGGCTTGCCTTCCTTGGCGCGGTCGACCTGATGCTTGACCAAGCCAAAGCCCGCCGAGCTGTCGACGAACGCCGGGCAAAAGATCGGCACGTCATGCTCATACGCGAGCTTGACGAGGCTGTTGTCCTTCTTGCCATTCTCGACGAGATACTTGCCCATCTCGCGGATGAACTCGCGGCTCGAATAAGGGCGCGGCTCGAGCGAGTTGGCGATTTCGAGGATCGTGTGGTCGCAATCCTGGAGCTGCTCTTCGTCGATATAGGTATCGTAGATCCGGTCGATCAGCAGCGAGCGCAGCGTGTCGTCGTCGGGCACTTCGAGCGCCTGATAATGCTTGTGGCCCAGGCCTTCGAAGAAATCCATGTCGACGATCGACGCGCCGGTCGCGACGACGCCGTCGATCATGTTGTTGCGCAGCAGCTCGGCATAGAGATCCATGCAGCCACCGGCCGAGGTCGAGCCAGCGATGACGAGGAAGATCGAGCATTCGGGATCGGCGAGCATCTGGTTATAGATGTCGGTCGCGCGGCCGAGGTCGCGGCTGGTGAAGCTCATCTTCTTCATCGCGTCGACGATCGGGCGCGCGTCGAAGCTGGTGATGTCGATATGCTCGACGGTGGTCGAGAGCAGCTCGGCCTTGCGGTTGGACATGTCGTTCATTTCTTGCGTCTCCAAAAGCACAGCCGTTCCCCGGCGCGGGCCGGGGTCCAGGGTTACAAGCGGAGGGCTGCGTAACCCAGGACCCCGGCCTGCGCCGGGGAACGGATAGTCATTACCTAAGTCTGTTACAGCGTGACGACGTTCGAAGCGACCTCTGGCTGTTCGTCGCCCAGATACAGCGACGCCATCGGCTCATCGTCGACGATCACCGTCTCGTCCGATCCGAAGCCGTTGAACGCGGTCCGCATCGCCGATCCGTACGCGCCGAGCATCCCGATTTCGAGATAGTCGCCCGCCTGCACGTCCGCCGGCAGATAGAACGGACCTACCATATGGTCCATGTCATCGCAGGTCGGGCCGTAGAAGCTGAACGGCATGTCCTTCGACCGGCTTTCCGGCTCGCGCAGCAATTCGACCGGAAAGCGCCAGCCGAGGTGTGCGGCATCGAACAACGCGCCATAGGCACCGTCGTTGATGTACAGTTCGTCGCCACGGCGCTTTTCGACGCGCACGACGATCGAGCTATATTCGGCGCACAAGGCACGACCCGGCTCGCACCACAGCTCGGACGAATAGCTGACCGGCAACGATTCGAACGCACGGTGGATCGTCTCGAAATACCGCTCGAGCGGGGGCGGCTCCATGCCGGGATAGGTCGAGGGGAACCCACCGCCGACATCGATCACGTCGACCGTCACCGCTGCGTCAACGATGGCGGCGCGGACGCGCTCCATCGCATTGGCATAGGCTTCGGGCGTCATCGCCTGGCTGCCGACATGGAAGCAGATGCCGAGCGCATCCGCCGCCTGCCGCGCGCGGAACAGCAGTTCCTTGGTTTCCCTAGGGGCCGCTCCGAATTTCGACGCGAGGCTTAGCTTCGAATGCTCCGACGACACGCGCAAACGGACGCACAGCGTCAGATCCTCGGCATGGTTGGTCGCCCGGACGATCTTCTCCAGCTCTTCCACGCTGTCGAGCGAGAACGTCCGCACGCCATAGTCGAAATACGCCGAAGCAATCGCCTCCGCCGCCTTGACCGGGTGCATGAAGCACAAGGTCGCGTCCGGCAGCGTGCTCGCGACCAGCCGCACCTCGGCGATCGAGGCGACGTCGTAATGCGTGATACCACTGTCCCACAGGATCTGCAGGAGAGCAGGGGACGGGTTTGCCTTTACGGCATACATCGAACGACCCGGGAACTTCTCGGCGAAGAACCGGGCCGCACGCGATGCCGCATGCGGACGAACCAGCGTGACCGGCTGAACCGGCCGCTGCTTAGCGATGTCGATAACCGAAGTGGTGATCGAAGGGGTGGTCGCTAACCCCAGCGCGCGATGTAGATTGTGCAATTCAAGGGACCTCCAATGTCCGCAGACAAGTTCACGAAACACTGCCTTGCGGTTGGAAGTCCCATGGGGCAGCGGATGGGCGCAATACGGTTGCGCTTTTCTATTGTAAAGCGGTTTTGGTCCCTCGGAGGCAGTGCGTGACAATTTTAAGACAGCCGACCCGCGCCGGGGTGCGCGATGCCGCCGCGAAGGTCGCCGCGATCGTGCCGCCATCGCCGCTTTTCGTGACGGAAATTCAAGGTGTTATGGTGGCGTTCAAGGCTGAGTGTCTGCAGCCGATGGGCGCGTTCAAACTGCGTGGGGCGTGGCATCGGCTGACCGCAATTGAGTCCGATTCCCGCAGCAAAGGCGTCGTCGCTTTCTCTTCAGGTAACCATGCGCAGGGAATCGCCTGGGCGGCCAAACGGCTCGGCATGCCCGCGCTGATCGTGATGCCGTCGGACGCGCCCAAAGCGAAGCGCGAGGGCACTCTCGCGCTCGGGGCGGAGGTGGTGACCTATGATCGCGCGACCGGGAGCCGCGAGAAGATCGCCGCAGCCCTGGCCGAGGCGCGCGGTGCCGTGCTGGTGCCGAGCTTCGACGATCCGTGGGTGATCGAGGGGCAGGGGAGTGCGGGGATTGAAGCGGCGGCGCAGATGCAGGCGCTGGGGCTCGGCGCGCCGACTCGCGTGGTCGTGCCGTGCGGTGGCGGTGGCTTGGCGGCGGGTCTGGCGCTGGCCTTGCCCGATGCGACTGTAACGGTGGTGGAACCCGAAGGCTGGGACGACATGCGCCGCTCGCTTGAGGCGGGTTGGATCGAGGAAGTCGGAGATTCGCCCCCGCCGACGGCATGCGACGCGCTTCAGACGAAGCGCGTGTCGGAGCTGACTTTCGACGTACTTTCTCGCCGTGGTGCGACCGGCGTTGCGGTGAGCGAAGCGGAGATTCGGGGAGCGCAACGCTGGGCCGCGGAGCGATTGCGGCTGGTGGTCGAACCCGGCGGCGCTGTGGCGCTTGCGGCGTTGCTGGCGGGACGGGTGGCGGTCGAGCCGGGGATGCTCGTTCTGCTGTCCGGCGGCAATGTCGATCTGGCGGCCTACGGGCAGGTGCTGGCGGGGACCCTATAAATCCTCCCCGTACCGGGGAGGATTGGATAGTAACCCCCATGACCACCCTCGAATCACTCGCCCCCGCCATCGCGATGCTCGCCGCGATCGCCTGCCTCATCGGCGGTGGCATGTTGATCGCCAAGCGCCAGAATACGCAGAAAGGCGCGCTGATGCTGGTGATGGCGGCGGTACTGGTGGGAAATGTGCTGATCTGGACGATGTAGCGGCGGGGCATGGGCAAAGCCCATGCCGTCGGCCGACGTTGAAGCGACGCCGGCCGCGCACGCCGCTTTGAGCGGGATTTAGCTTTCGCTAAATCCTCGCGCGGCTAGCGAATCGGCGAATTCGGATCGAGCCGCATATCCAGATACTTGTCCACCGACCCCATCAACTGCGGCATCTCATGTTCGAAGAAATGGTTCGCCTTGGGGATCGTGTCGTGGTGGATCGTGATGTGCTTTTGCGTGCGCAATTTGTCGACCAGCTTCTGCGTCGCGAGCGGGGGCGAGACTTCGTCATTCTCGGCCTGGATGATGATGCCGCTCGCCGGGCACGGTGCCAGGAACGTGAAGTCGTACATGTTGGCGGGCGGCGCGACCGAAATGAAGCCGCGAATTTCCGGACGGCGCATCAGCAATTGCATGCCAATCCACGCGCCGAAGCTGACGCCTGCGATCCAGGTCGTCTGTGCCTCGGGATGGAAGCTCTGCACCCAATCGAGCGCGCTCGCGGCGTCGGACAGTTCGCCCACGCCATTGTCGAACGTGCCCTGGCTCCGCCCGACACCGCGGAAGTTGAAGCGCAGCACGGCAAACCCGCGCCGCTGAAAGGTCTTGTAGAGCTCCATCACGATGTGGTTGTTCATCGTGCCCCCGGCCTGCGGGTGGGGGTGAAGGATCATCGCGACCGGCGCACGCGGCCGCGGAGCGGGGATGAAACGACCTTCGAGACGGCCGTCTGGGCCGGGAAAAATGACTTCGGGCATCGCACCTGCTGACTGTAAAAATGTGCGCGCGGCCCAAGATATTTGGGCAGGGCAAGTTGCGCGCTATATAGGCACACCGCGCCCTTTCGCAATCATTCCGGAACCGAACCGCCTTTGACCGACGCTCCCGCTCCCCGGCTCTATCTCGATCATGCCGCCACCACGCCGATGTTGCCCGTCGCGATGGCGGCGGTCGCGGAGGGAATGCGGCGCTGGGCGAACCCCTCGTCCCCCCATGCCGAGGGCCGCGCGGCGCGGGCTGCGTTGGAGGATGCGCGGGCGCGGATCGCATCGGCTTATGGCTGGGCGGGGGAGGCGATCCTGACGAGCGGCGCGAGCGAGGCGCTGGCGATCGCGCTCGGCCGGAGCGTCGTGGCGCGACGGCTGATCTCGGCGGTCGAGCATGACGCGGTGATTCGCGCGGGCGGCGACGCGGCCGATGTGGTGCGCGTCGAACCCGACGGCCGGGTCGATCCAACAAAGCTCCAGCGCGTGCTCGCCGGGCAGCCGACGCTCGTCGCGGTACAATGGTGCAATAGCGAGACCGGTGTGCGCCAACCGATCGCCGCCATCGCCGATATCGTCCATGCCGGTGGCGGGCTGCTGCTGGTCGATGCCGCGCAAATGCCGCCGGGGGCAGACGCGGACCTTGCGTCGCTCGCCGATTTCATCGCGATTTCCGCGCACAAGCGCGGCGGGCCGCCGGGTGTCGGTGCGCTGTTGGTGCGCGACGTGGCGACGCTCAGCCCGACCGGCGGGCAGGAACGCGGCTATCGCGGCGGGACCGAGAACCTCCCCGGCGCGCTTGGTTTTGCCGCCGCGCTGGCCGAGCCGGAGGATGTTCCCGCCATGCTCGCGCTGCGCGCCAAACTCGACGACGCGATCCTGCGCTCAGGCGGAACCGTCGTGGCGGGCCCTGCACCACGCCACCCGGCGATCGGATCGTACCGCATGTCCGGCCTTGCCGCGGCGACGCAGCTTATCCGCTTCGACATGGCGGGCATCGCCGTTTCGGCCGGCAGCGCCTGTTCGTCGGGCAGCATGAAGCCGAGCCATGTGCTGGGCGCAATGGGCTGGAGCGTGGAAGCCTCGCGCGAAGTCGTCCGCGTTAGCTTCGGACGCTCGACCAGCGAGGCCGATGTCGACCGCTTCATCAAGGAATGGCGCGCGATCTCGCGCTCGGCGCGGGCGTTCGGTGCGTGATCTACCTCGATTATCAGGCGACCACCCCGCTCGCGCCCGAAGCGCTCGACGCGATGTTGCCGTGGCTGCGCGATCAACATGCCAACCCGCACTCGGCGCACGCAGCGGGGCGCAAGGCGAAGGCAGCGGTCGAATTCGCGCGCGAGCAAGTTGCGGCCTTGCTGCCGGCCGGGGGCAGGGTGGTGTTCACCAGCGGCGCGACCGAATCGCTCAACTGGGCGATCAAGGGCGCATCCGGGGAACTCGTCACGCTGGCGACCGAGCACGCCGCGGTGCTCGACACCGTGTCGGCTGAGAGCCGCTTGGGCCGGAATCAGACGGTTTTGCCGGTCGATTGCGACGGTCTCGTCGACCTTCCGATGCTGCGGAGCATGGCGTGGCCTGACACCGGCCTGATCGCGGCGATGCTGGTCAATAACGAGATTGGCGTCGTGCAACCGATCGCCCAAATCGCGGAGGCCGCGCATAGCGTTGGAGCACTTCTCCTGTGCGACGCGGTGCAAGGCTATGGCCGCGTGGCCATCCCCGCCGGTTGCGACCTCATCGCCATCTCCGCGCACAAAATCCACGGCCCCAAGGGCATCGGCGCGCTCTGGATCCGCGACGGCGTGACGCTCGACCCGTTGCTCCACGGCGGCGATCAGGAGGGTGGGCGCTCCGGCACACTCTCGCCAGCCTTATGCGCCGGGTTCGGGCGCGCGGCGGCGTTGATGGCCGAACGGCGCGAAGCCGATGCGGCGCATGTGGAACGGCTGTGGGAACGCGCCATCGGTCGATTTGGGCGCGACTGGCATATTAACGGCTCCACCACCTACCGCTACCACGGCAACCTCAACCTCCGCCGCGACGGGCTCGACGTGGCGCGGCTCATGTCAGACCTGCGCGACATCGCCTTCTCTGCCGGTTCGGCCTGCGCCAGCGGCTCGGGCCGCTCCAGCCACGTGCTGCGCGCGCTGGGCCTCAGCGAAGCACAGGCGCGTTCCACCATCCGGCTCGGCTTCGGGCGCTATACGACCGAGACGGAGTTGACCGAGGCGATCGACCGCATCATCGCCGCCGCCGAAGCGCAACAGAGTATAGGAGAAATCGCAGCATGATCCAGGTTCGCTTCATCGGATTGGACGGCGCGGTGCGCGAGGTCGCGGCCAACCCGGGCGACCGCCTGCTCGAAGTCGCGCAAGCCGACGGCCAGCCGCTGGAGGGGACGTGCGAGGGTCAGATGGCCTGCTCGACCTGCCACGTCATCGTCGCTGCCGAAGATTTCGCGCGCCTCCCGCCGCCGAGCGAGGATGAGGAGGACATGCTCGATCTTGCGGCCGGCGCCACACGTACCTCACGCCTTGCGTGCCAGATCCTGCTCACCGACGCGCTCGACGGGCTGACGGTGCGCATTCCGGGTGAGGTGCGGAACATGCAGGGCCGCTGATCATTACGCTCCCGTGCCGCGCGGATTGTTGCGGCGGCACTTCAGGAGAGGGTATTCTATGAAAATCGCAGCCTTGTTGTCCGCCGGCCTGATCGCCGCCGCCGCACTGCTTCCCGCCAGCGCCAGCGCGCAAATGAACCAGCGTCATGATCGCGTGGTCGAGCGCAGCCGCACCGTTTATACCGTGCGCGACCGCTATCGCCCGCACACCCGCCGCGTCTGCACGGTAAAGTATCGCCATCACAAGCGCATCCGCACTTGCCGCACGGTCCGTCGCTAAGCAGCCCTTGATCCCGCCGCCCGACCCCGCCATATGCGCCGTGGGAGTCGGGCGGACGGAGTCGTCGCCAACCTGGTCAGGGCCGGAAGGCAGCAGCCACAACGATTTCGCCCCGGGTCGTTCCGGCTCCCACCGCGCAGCCAGCGAGAGCGCGCTCGCAGCGCGCCACGCTGGTAAGCGCGGCCGGCGGGCAAAGCCCGTCCGACGACACGGCTTTGCCGGGTCGCTTCAATGTCAGAAAACTTCGATCGACCGCTTTTGCCCAATTATAGCCATTAAGACTTGACCGCTATTCCAATCGCCGTCGTCATTGATGCGGCGAGATTGAGTGAGGAGTCGAACCCATGATCGCCTTCCTGAATGGCCTGGTGCTTGTTGTCGGAGCTTTACCTCCGACTGCGGCCGCCCACGCAATCGAGACATTAAACGTCCCAAGTGAGATATACTGGTTGGCTGCTGATGCCAGCGGAGCGAGGTTGTGCGATCAAGGCCTTAAGAAAGAACAGGGCAAGGCCTTTGATGCTCGCTTTGGCCCGGTCGTCCTCGCGGCAGTTAAGGCGATGGAGGCGGATCGACATGTCAGTAAAAGTGAACTTATTGTCACATCAAGCTGCCGCGCTTTCGTAAATATTGATGCCGCCCACGAACAGCTGTCTCGCGCGCTCGATGATTTCGATCCAGTCATTAGAAGGATACAGCTCCGGTATAAGATCGGTTGCTGGGAAATATTCTGTGGCTCTCATTTCGACAAGCCGCCCCCCGGGAGGTGACTTAGCGGTGTCCCGCAGCTGCCGTTCCGCTTCCCACCACAAACCGACATAGCTGTCCTACAGCCGCGCGATCTGCCAAACTCACGACTGCTCTTTCCTATCGTTGTCGCCATCACCCGCTGGACGCATGGCGGCACGGCGTGCGCCGTTCCGCGCTACTGAAGTCCAGCGCAAACTCCGTTTACGCCTAACCCTAGCCTAACTTTCCGTGCGCTCACGCCGCGCAAAAACCCGCCGATGGTGTGACTCGTGCGACTTTAGCCATAAAATTAGGCACCTCCAACAAGCCCACCCCCGCCCCCAACCAACCCTTCGACAATCCCCATCGCTACCCCTAGATAGGGCACAATGTCCGACTCCTCCGATCTTCTTGGCGGCCCCGCCGACGACACCCCCGGCTTCGACCTGGGCGAGCCACCCGCGCCCGCAAAGACCGAAGCCTACCGCGTCCTCGCCCGCAAATACCGGCCGCAGACCTTTGCGGAGCTGATCGGTCAGGATGCGATGGTCACCACGCTGGGCAACGCGATCCGCCGGGGCCGCTTGGCGCATGCGTTTCTGCTCACCGGCGTGCGCGGGGTCGGCAAGACCTCGACCGCGCGCTTGCTCGCCAAGGCGCTCAACTGCATCGGGCCGGACGGGCAGGGCGGCCCGACGATCGATCCGTGCGGGCGTTGCGAGCCGTGCGTCGGCATTGCCGAGGGCCGGCATATCGACGTGATCGAGATGGACGCCGCGAGCCATACCGGCGTCGATGACATGCGCGCGGTGATCGATGCCTCGCGGATGACGGCGTTCGTCGCGCGCTACAAGATCTACATCATCGACGAAGTCCACATGCTGTCGAAGAACGCGTTCAACGCGCTGTTGAAGACGCTTGAGGAGCCCGCCGAGGGCGTGAAGTTCGTGCTCGCCACGACCGAAGTGAACAAGGTGCCGGTGACGGTGCTGTCGCGCTGCCAGCGCTTCGACCTGCGCCGCATCCCGGCGGAAAAGCTCGCCGATCACTTTGCGCGGGTGCTGGACATGGAAGGCGTGAGCGCCGAGCCCGAAGCGCTCGGGCTGATCGCGCGCGCGGCGGAGGGGTCGGCGCGCGACGGCCTGTCGATCCTCGATCAGGCGATCGCGCATGCCGACATGGATGGCGGCGCAGTGAGCGCGGCGGCAGTGCGTGACATGCTCGGCCTGTCGGACCGCGGCGCGATCCGCGATTTGATGACGCTGCTGCTCGCCGGCGACGGGGTCGGCGCGCTCGCGGCCCTGCGGCGGCAATATGATCTCGGCGTCGATCCGCTCGGCGTGCTGCGCGGTTTGCTCGAAACGGTCCACGCGACCACGCTCGTCAAATTGGGGGCTGCGGTCGAGCCGGGGCAAGCGACCGAGGAGCGCGAGGCGTTGCAAGGCTGGGCCGGATCGCTCTCCTTCGCGTCGCTTCACCGGCTGTGGCAATTGCTGCTCAAGGGGCATGAGGAGGTCGGTCGCGCCGCAATGCCGATCGAGGCGTGCGAGATGGCGCTGCTGCGGTTGGTCCATGCCGCGACGCTGCCCGATCCGGGCGACCTCGCGCGGATGATCCAGAACGGCGCGCCCCCCGCCCTCATGCCGTCGGTCGCGGCGCCGGTCGCCCCGCTTGCCGCGCCAACGGGCGCATCGGCGGAAGCGGCGATGCCTGCGTCGATCGAGGAGATTATCGGCCTGCTGGAGCGGACCAAGAATATCGGCCTGTCGCTGCGTATCCGGCATCACGCGAGCCTGGTCAGCCTCGCGGGCACCGATCTCGTGCTGAGTTCGGCCCGTCCGCTCCCGTCCGACCTGATCGGCGAACTGGCGGGGGCGCTGAAGAGCGCGACCGGGCGCAACTGGAAGATTGCCACCGCCGAGACGCCTGGCGCGCCGACGCTGCGCGAGCTCGACATGGCGCAATATGAGGCGTTCAAAGCGGAAATCTTGGCGAGTCCGATGGTCCGCGCGGCGCTTGATGCGTTTCCAGAGGCGGAGATCGCCGATAGCGAGATCGAGAGTTTGATGAAAAACCGGAGCAAGAGTGCATGAAGAGCATCGAAGAGATCATGGCGATGGCGCAGAACGTCCAGGCCGAATTGACCAAGGCGCAGGACGGCCTCGACAAGATCGAGGTCGAAGGTGCCGCGGGCGGCGGGTTGGTCAAGGTGCGTGCCTCGGCCAAGGGGCGGATCATCGGCATCGAGATCGACGAATCGCTACTCCAGCCGAGCGAGAAGCAGATGATCGAGGACCTCGTCGTCGCCGCCTTCAACGACGCCAAGGCGAAAGCGGATGCGGCCTCGGGCGCGGAGATGGCGAAGATGACGAGCGGCATCCCGCTGCCGCCAGGGTTCAAGCTTCCTTTCTGAGCGCAGCGCGCCGGCCGACCGCGCTCGGCTGTCGCGTGCGAAAGCTCGGCCGGCGTGCTTCGGCGAGTCCGACCTCATGGCTTTGCCACGACGGCCTCTTACCGCAGACACCCATCCAGCCCGCCATTGCGGACGACGCGCACCGTTCGCGTAATCGCG
Source organism: Sphingomonas sp. HMP6 (assembly GCF_013374095.1). Lineage (NCBI taxonomy): Bacteria > Pseudomonadati > Pseudomonadota > Alphaproteobacteria > Sphingomonadales > Sphingomonadaceae > Sphingomonas > Sphingomonas sp. HMP6. Next base: position 626,469 of record NZ_AP022672.1, read on the forward strand.
TTGCCGTGACGGCGGGTAAAGCCACTCGGCGCCACCGCCGCGCGCTTCTTCGGCAGCGGCAGGATCGCGGCGATCCGCCCGGCTTCCTGCGGCGACAATTGCCCCGCATCATGCCCGAAATAGCGCTGCGCTCCGGCCTCGACGCCGTACGTCCCGATACCGGTCTCTGCGACGTTCAGATAGACCTCCATGATCCGCCGCTTGCCCCAGATCGTCTCGATCAACACCGTGAAATAGGCCTCGAACGCCTTGCGGACATAGCCTCCGCCCTGAATCAGGAATACGTTCTTCGCGGTCTGCTGGCTGATCGTCGATCCGCCGCGAATGCGTCCGCCCTTCGCGTTGCGGGTATAGGCTTTCTCGATCGCCTTGAGATCGAACCCGTGATGCGTGCAGAAACGCGAATCCTCGCCCGCGATCGCGGCGCGCGCCATGTTCGGGTCTATGTCGTCCATTGATCGCCACGACTTGTCGATGCCATGCCCCTCGATCGCATCGCCAAGCATCGTCAGCGTCACAGGCGGCGGCACGAAGCGATACAGCACGACCATCAGAATCGAGATCAGGACGAATCCGAGCAGTGCGCGGAGAGTCCAGCCGACCAACCGCCGCACGATGCCGCGGGGTCGCGGGCGCGATGTCGGTGATGCAGGCAAGATCGGAGACGGCATAAACGCTTTCATGCCGTCTTCTAGGGGGAGCCGGTCGGCACTGTCCACTTACAGGCAGATTTTCCGGCCGGCCCGCTTCGGCTCAAGCCGCGACCAGCATCCTTTTGTCGCCCGCAATCCGCATCATCGCCTTTTGCAGTTTCTCGAAGGCACGCACCTCGATCTGGCGGACACGCTCGCGTGACACGCCGTAAACCTGCGACAACTCCTCGAGCGTCTTAGGCTCGTCGGTCAGGCGGCGTTCGGTCAGGATGAACTTTTCGCGTTCGTTCAAGTCGCTCATCGCGGAGGTCAGCATTTCGTGCCGCACATCGGCCTCCTGCGCTTCGGCGACGACGGTGTCCTGCAGCGGCGCATCGTCCTGCAGCCAATCCTGCCACTGGCCCTCGCCATCCTCGCGCATCGGCACGTTGAGCGAGGTGTCGCCGCCCATCGCCATACGGCGGTTCATGCTGGTGACTTCGGCCTCGGTCACCCCGAGATCCTTGGCGATCTTGGCGAGATGCTCCGGCGACAGATCGCCATCCTCGAACGCATCGAGCTTGGACTTCATCCGACGCAGGTTGAAGAACAGCTTCTTCTGCGCGGCGGTGGTGCCCATTTTCACCAGGCTCCACGAGCGCAGGATGAATTCCTGGATCGACGCGCGAATCCACCACATCGCGTAGGTGGCCAGGCGGAAGCCGCGGTCGGCCTCGAACTTCTTCACACCCTGCATCAGGCCGATATTGCCCTCGGAGATCAGCTCGCTCACCGGCAAGCCGTAGCCGCGATAGCCCATGGCGATCTTCGCCACGAGGCGAAGGTGCGAGGTGACCAACTGCGCAGCGGCGTCGGTATCGCCATGCTCCTCGAAGCGTTTCGCGAGCATATATTCCTGCTCGGGCGCGAGGAGCGGAAATTTCTTGATTTCGCTCAGATAGCGATTGAGGCTTGCCTCGCCGCCAAGGGCGGGGATCGTCGCGGGGACGTTGCTGCGGGCTGCCATGGTAAGTCTCCCTTTTTGCGCCGGCTGCTCCAGAATAGGCTGCATCCGCACGGTAATCTAAATATAGATTGTATCGAAGAGTTCCTGCATGTCCGACGGCATTTCGCTATCGAACGACAAAGCGTTACTTTTGACAGGGTGAATGAACCCAAGCCGGGCTGCGTGCAACGCCTGACGCCGGAAACCCAGGGTTTCCAGAACTGCTTTGTGGCCCTGCTTTGTTCTACCGTAAACCGGATCGCCGAGCAAGGGGTGGCCGAGTGAGGCCATGTGGACGCGGACTTGATGCGTACGGCCGGTTTCGAGTCTGCATTCGACCAGAGCACCTTCGCGGAGCCGTTCGATCGTGCTGTAATGCGTGACGGCGCGCTTGCCGCCCGGGACGATCGCGATCTTCTTGCGATTCGACGGCGACCGCGCAAGCGGCGCATCGACCGTTCCGGCCGGCGGGGCAGGGCGGCCAGACACGATCGCCTTGTAGCGCCGGTCGATGCTGTGATCGTGAAACTGCCGGGCGAGACCCTCATGCGCCCGGTCGGTCTTCGCCGCGACCATCAGGCCGGACGTGTCCTTGTCGATGCGATGGACGATACCGGGCCGAGCCACGCCGCCGATACCCGACAGATTGCCCGCGCAATGGTGGAGCAGCGCGTTGACCAGCGTCCCGTCGGCATTGCCGGCAGCCGGATGCACCACAAGCCCGGCCTGCTTGTCGATGACGATCAGATACTCATCTTCAAACACGACGTTGAGCGCGATGTCCTGCGCCGCATTCTCGGATGGCGCGGCTGGTGGAAACGTGACGTGGTAGATTGCCCCGGGGATCGCCTTGCCCGATGGATCGCTGGCGAGCTTTCCGTGCGCATCGGTCACCGCCCCGCTCGTGATCAGCGCCTTAAGCCGCTCGCGTGAAACCTCAGGGAGGGCGTCTGCGAGCGCGCGATCGAGGCGCAAGCTTGGGGTCTCGTCGGAGACGCGCGCTTCAATGGTGGCAACCCCCCGGTTCATGGACTAGAATCTGGGCATGGCGTTGGAGATTTCAAGCACTCTCTTGGTGGGACTGCTAAACGAAGCCGAAAGAAGCCCGGAGCATGAGGTGTGCGGGTTGCTATTCGGCACACCTGCTCGGATCGAGCAAGCGTTGCGCTGCTGCAATGTGGCGCCCGATCCCCGGTCCGCTTTCGAAATCGACCCGGTGCAATTGATTGCGGCGCACAAGGCAGAGCGTCGCGGTGGTCCAAGGATTGTCGGCTGCTACCACTCGCATCCCTCTGGCCCGCCGCTGCCGTCGGCGCGCGATGCTGCAGCAGCAATGACGGACGGTGCGATCTGGCTGATCATCGCGCGACGGGAAGCCGGATTTTTCTGTGCGATCGAAAACGGCGCGATCGAGCGCCGCTTCGTCGCGGTTCGTCACGAGATTGTGGAACCATGAGTTGGGTCGCTGCGCTGTGGGTTGCGTCGCTGCGCCAGCATCGTCAGAAGAGCGGCACGTTTTGACCCGAAAGCCAAACACCAGATGACGATGACCTCCGTCGATTTTGCCAGCCTGTTATGTTCGCGGTTGTGCCATGATTTGCTCAGCCCGGTTGGCGCGCTCAACAACGGGCTCGAGCTGTTGGCCGACGAGCATGACCCGGAAATGCGAGCGCGCTGCCTGGAGTTGCTGAGCGATAGCGCCAAGGCATCGGCGAACAAACTCAAATTCTTCCGGCTCGCTTTTGGTGCCGCAGGCGGATTTGGCGAGACCGTCGATGCGCGCGAAGCGCGCGCCGCGATCGAGGGGCTGTTCGGCGACGGGCATAAGGTCAAGCTCGGCTGGCTGGTCGAAGACGCCACTTTGCCCAAGCCGGCAATCAAGGTGCTGCTGAATCTGGCGCTGATCGCGGGCGATGCGCTGGTGCGCGGCGGCCAACTCGACGTCGGCGCGGAGAGTGTCGATGGTCAAGTCGAGATCGTCGTGCGTGCCGATGGCCCGCGCATCGTGCTTGATGGAGAGATGCGCGCAGCGCTGACCGGCACGCACGGCGAAGCGGTGATCACGCCGCGCGCGGCCGCGGCCTATCTCGTCCATGCACTTGTTCAGGAAGGCGGCGGCATGGTCCAGGTGTCGGACCCGGATGAGGCGGTCCTGCTGTTCGGGGCGGCGTTTAAAGTCGCCTGAACCGGCGCGGCTAAACGGCTCCTTAACCACTCTCCGCCCATGCAAGACCCTGCTGTTCCGCGGGGGCTCATGGACGATCTGCTACAGGAATTCATCGCCGAGACGCGCGAGACGCTGGAAGCGCTCTCGGGCGAGATCGTCGCGTGGGAATCCGCGCCCGACGATCGCGATCGGCTGGATGCGATTTTCCGTTTCGTCCATACCGTAAAGGGCAGCTGCGGTTTTCTCGATCTGCCCCGGCTGGCACGGCTTAGCCATGCCGCCGAAGACGTGCTCGCCGCAGTCCGTTCCGGCGAGCGGAGTCCCGACACGCGCCTCGTCAACGCGGTGCTCGCCATCGTCGATCGGATCGGCGAGATCGTCGAGGCGATCGATGCGGGTCATGCGCTCGACGATTCGGGCGAGGATTTGTTGATCGCCGCGCTCGATACTGGTTCCGAAGCCGTCGTATCGGCGACCGCACCCACATTGCGCGCGGCGACACGCAGCGTGCGGCTGAACGTCGATTTGCTCGACCGGATGATGAGCGGCATGTCCGACATGGTGCTCGCGCGCAACGAGCTTGCGCGGCGGATGCGCGACGATGGCGCAAACCCGAGCGTAGAGGCGGCGCTCGAACGCTTGTCGCTGACCGTCGCCGAGATGCGCGACACCGTGACTCGGACCCGGATGCAGAAGATCGACGCGTTGTTTTCAGCCCTGCCGCGCATGGTGCGCGATACTGCGGCCGAACTCGGCAAATCGGTGACGCTCCACATCGAGGGCAGCGACGTCGAACTCGACCGCGAGATGATCGAGATGATGCGGGATCCGCTCGTCCACATCATCCGCAACTCGATCGACCATGGGATCGAGGCCCCGGCGCTGCGTCGGATGGCGGGCAAGCGGGAAAACGGCTGGCTTAACGTGTCGGCGCGGCAGTCGGGCAACCAGATCATCATCGAAATCTGCGATGACGGGCAGGGGATCGATACCGACCGCCTCGTCGCCAAGATCGCCGATAGCGGCCTGCGCAGCGAAGCCGAGCTGCGCGCACTTGGCGAGCAGGCGCGGCTCGAGCTGGTGTTCGAGCCTGGGCTGTCGACCAAGGATACGGTCACCGCCATTTCCGGCCGCGGCGTCGGAATGGACGTGGTGCGCGCCAATGTCGAACAGATCGGCGGGCGGATCGATCTCGCCAATGCGCCGGGGAAGGGCGTGCGGATCTCGATCCATGTTCCGCTGACCTTGTCGATCATGGCGACGATCGGGATTGGGGTGCGCGATCAGCGCTTCGCGATCTCGCGTCAGGCGATCGAGGAGATCGTTCGTGTCGGCGGCGACGCGATCCGGATCGACCGGATCGGCGACACGCTGACAGCAACGGTTCGGGATCGGCGGATGCCGTTGATCGATCTCGGCGCGATGCTCGGCTTCGAGCCCAGTGAACCGGCGATGCTGGTGATCGTCAGCGTGTCGGGCGGCAGCTATGCACTCGCGGTCGATACCGTACTCGACCATGAGGAACTGGTGATCAAGCCGGCCTCGCCCGCCGTCATGGCGACCGGCATTTATGCGGGCCAGACGCTGCCCGACAGCGGGCTGCCGATGCTGATGCTCGATTGCGCGGGGATCGCACACGCGGCCGGTCTGGAATTCCACCGCGAAGCCGCGGCGGACGAGGTGGCGGTGGAAATCCGTGCCGCTGGCGTCCAGGCGCTGTTGTTCGACGATCTCGATGGCACGCGGCGGATCGTGCCGTTGTCGGTGATCGACCGGGTCGAGCCGGTATCGACCGGATCGATCCGCTTCTCGGCTGGCCAATTGCGTTTATCGGTCGAGGATGCGATCATTCCGCTGGTCGCCCTGGGGGATTGGGCGGCCAAGTCCTCGGTGTCGGTGCTGCGCTTGCGCGATGGCGGGATCGAGATCGGCTATGCGATCGGGGAGGCACTCGATATCGTCGAGCTTCCCGAAGCCATTGTCGCCGCGCGGGAGCCAGGGCCGATCGCGGGGGTGGTGGCAATCGATGGCGATCAGGTCGAAGTTGTCGATCTGCACTGGATCTTTGCGCACTATGCGCATGGCGGAGCCGAAGTGGGCGCGCCGTTATGCTTGCTCGACGGCACCGAATCCTCATGGATGACGACGTTCCTGAAGCCGGTGCTCGAAGGTGCTGGATACCGCGTCACCGCCGGGCTGCGGCCCGGCGAACGCGCACAGGTCGTGGTTCGTATGGCCGACGACACCGCGACCACGGCGGTGTCCGCGCCTGTCGTGCGCTTGCGGCGCGAGGCGGAGGGCGATGAAGGCAGCGTCTTCCGATACGACCGGCAGGGGCTGCTCGCGGCGGTCGCACGGTCGGCGGGAGGTCGATGATGGCGCTGTTTCTGATCGCGCAGATCGCCGGACGGACCGTGGCGATCGAGTCCGGGCAAGTCGAATCGGTCGTCGATATCGGCGTGATCGTGCCGGTGCCGCGTTCTGAACGGCACGTGCGCGGGCTTGCGGCGTTGCGCAGCAGAGTCGTGACGGTGATCGATACGCGCGCTGCCCTCGGCCTCGAACCTGGCCCGCAAGATGCGATGCGCGCGGTTATCACGATTGTCGACGGGCATCATTACGCGGTGTTGGTCGATGCGCTCGATGATGTGGCACCGTTCGAACTGATGCCGCTGTCGACGGGCCTCGTGCTCGACAAGGGGTGGCGGCTGATCGGTCGCGGGCTGGTTGAGCGTGACGGCGAGCCGATCCTGGCGATTGCGCTCGATTCGCTCATCCCGGGGGCAGGCGCGATAGCTGCCTGAATTTTCGCGGATTAACGGGTCGCTTACCCATTTGGCGCAAGGTTACCGGCAAGCGTGCTTAAACAGGGTGACTCCATGAAAACCTGCCTCGTCGTCGACGATTCGAAAGTGATCCGCAAGGTCGCACGCCATATTCTGGAGACACTCAACTTTCAGGTGAGCGAAGCCGGTGACGGCCGCGAGGCGCTCGACGCCTGCCTCGTCTCGGCCCCTGACGTGATCCTGCTCGATTGGAACATGCCGGTGATGAGCGGCATGGATTTCCTGCGGGCGCTGCGCGACAGCAGCATTCCGACGCGCCCAAAGGTGGTGTTCTGCACTACTGAGAATGGCATGGCGCACATCCGCGCGGCGATCGAAGCCGGGGCGGACGAATATGTGATGAAGCCGTTCGACCGCGAAACGCTGGAAAGCAAACTTCAGATCGTCGGCATGGCCTGAAGAGGCGGCGCATGATGCCCATCCAGACTGCTCCCAGGCCTGATCCGCTCCCCTTTGGCAATGCGCCGCCGCACGTGCTGATCGTCGACGACTCGGTCGTCGCGCGGGCCGTGATCGCGCGCGCCGTCGAACACGGTGGCCGGTTCGTCGTCGCAGGTGCCGTCTCAAGCGCGGCGGCCGCGTTCGACTTCCTGCGGCAGAACCGGGTCGATGGAATCGTGCTCGACATCCAGATGCCCGGTATCAGCGGATTGGTCGCCTTGCCCGATCTGATCGCGGCGGGACGCGGGGCGAAGGTGCTGATCGTCTCCTCCTCCGCCAGCGACGGCGCTGCAGCGACGATCGAGGCGCTTGCGCTCGGCGCGGCAGACACGCTGGTGAAGCCCGACGTTGGGGATTTTGCGGGGCGTTTTTCGGTTTCCCTGGTCGAAAAACTCACGCGCTTGCTTACGTCTGAAACTGCGGCAGATCTGCCGGTGCAGCGGCCTGGACCCGCGCCGTTGACCGGCGTCGGCAACGGCTTCGATATCGTCGCGATCGGCGCATCGACCGGCGGGATCCACGCGCTCAGCGTGCTGTTACGGGAATTACCCACGGCCTTCTCGGTCCCGATCCTTATCACGCAGCATTTGCCTGAATCGTTCATGCCCTATTTTGCAGCGCAAGTGGCGGTGCTCGCCAATCGGCCGTGCGACGTGGCCACCGATTGTATGCGGATTCGGCCCGGCCGCGTGATCATCGCCCCCGGCAACGCGCATATGCGGATCGTGAGCACCGGCGACGCCACCGCCGTCCGTCTTTCCAGCGAACCGAGCCGAAGCGGTTGCATGCCCTCGGTCGATCCGACGTTCGAAAGTCTTGCCGACGTCTATGGCAGCCGGGCTCTCGGCATCGTGCTGAGCGGGATGGGGCGCGACGGGTGCGAAGGCGCGCAAAGACTGATCAACTGCGGAGCCGCGGTCGTCGTGCAGGATCAGGCCAGTTCGGTCGTTTGGGGCATGCCCGGCGCGATCGTCGGCGCGGGCATCGCCAGCGCCGTGCTGACGCCGGTCGAGATAGGTCGCCTCGCCGCAGCGCGGCGACGTCCGGCATGACCGCACCACATACCGCCACCCCGCCCCCCCGCCAGCCGACAGCCCGACCCTCGACCAAGAGCGCTATGACCGTCCTGACCGCGATCCTGGAAGCGCGCACCGGCCAGCAACTCGCCGCTAACCGCGAATGGCGGGTCGAGACGGTGTTGAAGCCGTTGCTGCGTGATCTCGGGATCGACAGCATCGAGGCGCTTGCCGGCGCCGCGCAACGCTCGTCTGACATCGGCGACCGGGTAGCCGATGCCTTGCTCAATCAGGAAAGCTCGTTCTTCCGCGACGCCGCCGTGTTCGACATGGTCGCCGAGGCGGTCGAAGGGATCCACGCCGAGCAGCCGCGCCGCCGACCGCGGATCTGGTCGGCGGGATGTTCCTTCGGGCAGGAGCCTTTATCGCTCGCGATGCTATTCGATGAAAAGTGGGTCGGTCGCACGACGATGACACCCGAAATCGTGGCGACCGACGTCTCCGACATCGCGCTCGCGCGGGCGCGTTCGGGCCGCTATTCGCAGTTCGAGATCCAGCGCGGGCTCCCGATCCGGCGCATGGTGCGCTGGTTCGAATCCGAGGGCGACGCATGGGTCGCCAACCCCGAACTCGTCCGTCGGATCGCGTTTCGTCCGATGAACCTGGTAAGCGATCCGCTCCCGATCGGCCGGTTCGACGTGATCCTGTGCCGAAACGTACTGCTCTATCTGAATGCCGAGCTGCGACGGACGGCGTTCGAGCGCTTTGCTACGGTGATCCGGCCAGGCGGCGTTCTGGTGCTCGGGGCGGGCGAGACGGTGATCGGGCAGACCGAGGCGTTTCGGCCGAGCGCACGGTATCGCGGCCTTTATGAGCCATCACACGGGGTTCCTTGATCGCGGCGTCCGTGCTTAAGCTGACGTTCGGCTATCGCGGGGACTGCCCATGACCATCATCGACACGCCCTCGCCCAATTTCGACGAGCGGCTGCTGCCCGTCTCGATCGTCGTGCTGCATTATACCGGTATGCAGACGGCGCAGGCCGCAATCGATCGGTTACGGGATCCCGAAGCCAAGGTTTCCGCGCATTATCTGATCGCCGAGGACGGGCAAGTGCTGCGGTTGGTGTCCGAAGACAAGCGCGCCTGGCACGCCGGCAAGGCGCGCTGGCGCGGGATCGAGGACGTCAATTCCGCCAGCATCGGGATCGAAATCGTCAATCCCGGCCATGAATTCGGCTATCGCCCGTTCCTGGAGGAGCAGATCGATGCGCTGGTGCCGCTGCTCGCTAGCATCCAGGAGCGGCACGGCATCACGCGCGGCAATGTCGTCGGGCATTCCGACATCGCGCCGACGCGCAAGCAGGACCCGGGCGAGCTGTTCCCATGGAGTCGCCTCGCCAAGGTGCGCCTGGCGTTGCCGCGTCCGACGCAGAAATTGATGGACCCTTTATGGTCCGATGCCGGTTTCCTCGTCGCGCTCGAACGTTTCGGCTATGATGTGTCCGACAAGCTCGCCGCGATCGTCGCGTTCCAGCGCCGCTTCCGCCCCGAGCTGATCGACGGCGTCATTGATGGCGAGTGTCGCAGCATCCTGCTCGCCTTGCTGTTGCCAAAGCCGACCGGGGACGAATGAGTTTGTCTTTCGCGCAAGAGTCGCGCTAGGGGCCGTCCCAGCCAGAGGGTCGGGCGGCCGCGGGTGCTTTCGGGCACGCGAGGAAAGTCCGGGCTCCGCGGAACGACGGTGCCGGGTAACGCCCGGCGGGGGTGACCCTAGGGAAAGTGCCACAGAGAGCAGACCGCCGATGTCCCTTTTCTCGATGCAAATCGGGTAACTGGAACAGGCAAGGGTGAAAGGGTGCGGCAAGAGCGCACCGCGCGCCTGGTAACAGGGGCGGCATGGCAAACCCCACCGGGAGCAAGATCGAATAGGGGCGGCACATGGGCATCGTTTCTGCTCGTCGCCCGGGTTGATTGCTTGAGGCGGCGTGCAAACGTCGTCCTAGAGGAATGGTCGCCTATCCCCGTCGCATGGCGGGGTGGACAGAACCCGGCTTACAGGCCCTCTGGCGCTCGTTTGTGTCGCGGTGCCGGCCCGCTCCCCCGCCCGGCCTCCCACAGCGTATCCTGAATGGGAGGCCGGGCGGGGGAGCGGGCCGGCACCGCGAAAAAGCGCAAGAGTCGCAAAAGCGTCATGGCGCTATCGCGCTGCGATGCTTAGATGGGCCGCTATGGCACGCTCCACATCACGATCGGTCGACTGGGGCTTCCCGCGCTGGCGTGCCTATGGCGAGGCGAGCACTGCGGCGGCTACCGTGCGGCTGTGCGACCGGCATGGCTGTACCGAGAAGGGCGATTGCCCAGCGCCGAAATCCCCCAACAGCCCCGAGCGCTGGTACTTCTGTCAGACGCACGCTGGCGAATATAATCGCGGCTGGAATTACTTCGAAGGCCTGAGCGCCGAGGAGGCGGCCGAACGCGAGCGCGCCGAGACGCAAACTGCCGAGGGCTATACCGAATCGCGCCATCATCAATGGGCAGGGCCGGGCGACGGGTCACGGTCGCGCGACGAGATGCGCGCGCTCGATGTGCTCGAGCTTGAGATCGATGCCGATTTCGAGGCGGTGCGCATGGCGTGGCGTCGGCTGGCGAAATCGAACCATCCTGACGTTAGACCCGGCGACAAGGAAGCCGCGGCGCGGTTTCTTGCGATTCAGGCGGCGTATGACGTGCTTAAGGCCGCGGAGGATGCGCGCACCTGGAAGCCGGAATCTGGGAAGCCGGTTTGAGGACGGTTCGCTCCGACTGGGCCAACACGATCCTCGTCTGCAAGAAATGTTCGAAGAAATTGGATGGCGGGTTCGGGCCGAAGGGCAAGACGTCACTCGCCAAGGCGTTGCGGCAGGACCTTGGTGTGCGCAAGGGACGGAAGGGTGCTCTCGGGATCATTGAGGTGAAGTGCCTTGGCGTGTGTCCCAAGGGAGCGGTCACGGTCGTTAACGGTGCCAAGCCGGGAGAATGGCTCTTGGTCAGCGAGGGTGCTGCCATCGAGTCGGTGGTGGATGCAGTGGGGCTGCACGCAGCGACCCAAATGGCAGCGGAAAATCCTTAAAGTCACACGAGTCGCACCAACGGCGGTCATCCGCGCCGGTGAAGGCTATCCATAAACCCGTTCGTTTCGAGCGAAGTCGAGAAACCCGCCCCAATCGCGAGGCAGGTGTCTCGACTTCGCTCGACACGAACGGTCGGATGGACACGCAACCTGCGGTTATTTGCAGCCGGACATGTCAAAGAGCTGCGGCATGTTGATGCAATCAGCGTTTGTAGGACAGCCCCAACTCCCCCGCCTCAGCCGGTTACGTATCGCGCCGCCGTATCGCGGATCAGCGCGATCATGTTGGGGATGCCTTGCGTGCGGTTGGAGCTCAATTGCTTGCTCAGGTCGAACGGGGCGAGCGCGCCGGGAATGTCCGTGGCGAGGATCGCGGCGGGCGGCTGATCCTGCACCGTCAGCAGGACCAAAGCGATGATGCCCTTGGTGATCGCCGCATTCGAATCCGCGAGAAAGTGCAGCGTCCCGTCGTCCTTGGCGGTGGGATAGACCCAGACCGAGGCGGAGCAGCCGCGGACCAAGGTCGCGTCGGTCTTGAGCGGGGTAGGCATCTCTTCCAGTTCGCGGCCGAGATCGATCAGCAGGCGGTAGCGGTCGTCGGCTTCGAGGAAGCTGTATTCGGATTCGAGGTCGGCGAGGGTTTGCATGGGGGGGCTATAGCGGCGCTTCCGCTTCCCCGCCAATCCTTCCCCGGCGAAGGTCGTAGCCAGTTTCGAGCGGTTCGTGGTCGGGCACCGCGCTCTGCTGGCTCCGAATTCCCGACTGGGCCCCGGCGTTCGCCGGGGTGGAGGCAAAGAGGTGGTAGGGAAGGGGGAGGATCAGAGATCCACCCCGGCCGCGATCGCCTCCAGCTTGCGGATCCGTTCCTTCAGGTCAGCGATCTCGATCCGGGCGCCGGCATTGTGGACGGCCGGGCTGCGCTCTGGTTCGCCGAAAGCGTGCAGTTCCTGCTGCTTGAAGGCAAGCCAGCCGCGCCAGCCGGTGAGGGTGGCAAAGGTCAGCATCGAGAGGCCTACCAGGCCGGCGGCAGCCATGGTCACATAGAAGGTCGGGTCGGTCATCATCCCTACTCCTGAAAAAGGGGTCATGATTACGGGCGGTCGCGGAGCTTCTCGATCTCGCGATCGAGGCGGGCGCCGCTGTCGTTGTTGTCGGTGGCGAGGCGTTCGAGGACGGCGAGCCGGTCCTTCATGGCCTTCAGCTCATCGCGGAGCCGGTCGTTCTCGGCCTGGGTCGCGCTGTCGTCGCGGAAGGCGAAGTTCTCGCCGCGCTTGGTGCGGACCACGCCGTAGCGGGCCTGAAGCACGCGTCCGACCGTGACGACGATGATGATCGCGACGACCATCTCAAATGGGTTCATGTTGTTAACTCCCTGTTATCGTTGTGAAGAGGGAAGCGGCTCAGCGCGGTTGCGTTGCGGCTTCACTAAGGCGGCGGCGAAGCTCGAGACGACGGGGGCGGTCGATGCTTTCGGTCGCCCAGACACCCCCCGCCGTGATGACGGCGAGCACTGCGAAAAATACGATCATGATATCCTCGGGGAAGAAGGGGGTTGAGTTAGTTGAGGGGCGTATCGCGCAGGCTTTCGATCTCGTTCGAGAGATCGACGCCGCGGTCGGTGATGATGCGTTCCAGCACGCGAACGCGCTGTTCGAGCCGTTCGGTCTGCGCCGCATATTGTGCGGCCTTTTCGGCGACCATCGTCGCTTCGAGTTCCATCTGGCGCTCTTTGAGCTTGAGCCAGGGCCGGACGAACTGGGCGCCGATCACCGAGACGAGACCGATGCTGATCGCCAGGATCGGGATGAGGAAGACGATGTAAGGGCTCATGATACTTCCTCTCAGCGCAGCGCGTCGATGTCGCGGGCGACACGTTCGGCGGGATCGGTGGCGATGCGTTCGAGAACGGCGAGGCGTTCCTCGAGGCGGCTGAGCTTGCCCTGGAGCGCCTCGTTCTCGCTGCTCAGCAGCTCGATCTTGCGCTCTGCGCTCGGGTCGGTGCGGGTTGCCGTGCCGCTCCACTCATTCTCGATCGGGTAGCCGTGGCGTGCCCGGACCCAGGTGGTGACGACCCAACCCAGCGTCGACATTGCGATGATGGTCAGGACGAAGATTTGTCCACCGCCCATGATAAATTCCTTCCCTGTTAGCCCCGGATCCGATCAGCGCAGGCTGTCGATCTCGTCGGCGAGCCGGCTGTTGCGGCTGGTGTAGAGCATCTCGATGTCAGCGAGACGGCGGTCGATGTCGCGGAACTTGCTGCGGACCTCGGCAGTCGATCGCGCTGGATTGGTGCGCACGCCCTGCCAGAACTTCGCATCCTCGGCGCTGTCATAAAGGCCGAGCGGCTTCTTTTCGGCGACGCAGGCGATGACGATGTAGGCGAGCAGCGTCCATCCGCTGGTGGCGAAGGTCAGCAGGACGGTGCCGACGCGGACCCAGGTGGTGTCGATGCCGGTGTAATCGGCGATCCCGGAGCAAACGCCCAGCCATTTGCTGTTCTGTTTGTCGAGGTAGAATTTGGTGCGGCTGGCGGACATTTCAGTTCCTCCGAGTGGGATCATAGGGGGTGGTCGGTTCGGCGAGCGGCATGCCGCTGCGCCAATCGGGGTGGTCGGCTGCGACGATCCGCTCGACGGTGCCAAGCCGGTCTTCGAGACGGCGGGCAAGCGAGTAGAGTTCGTCGAGCAGTTTCTCGTCTTCGTTGGTGATCTTGGGCGCCTGCTTCCATTTGGTGATGTAGTGCAGGATCACCCACGGCATCCCGACGAAGAGCGTGCCGCAGACGAAGATCGGAACAAGGATCTCGTCCATCTCAACCGTCCTTGCTGACGCGGGCCTTCATCGCGGCCAGTTCGGCCTCGACTTTCTCGGCAGACTTCAGTTCGGCGATTTCCTCATCGAGCGACTTGGGCGGGGCGCCCATGCCGGCGACTTCGGCGCGACCCTCGGCCATGTCGACGCGGCGTTCCATGATCTCGAAGCGCGAGAACGCATCGTGCATCTTGGGGCCGGCATAGAGATCGCGCAGCTTGAACTTGTTCTGTGCGGATTCGAGCCGGGTCGCGATCGAATTCTGCCGGGTGCGCGCCTCGCGGAGCTTGCCGGTGAGCTTGGCGATGTCTTCCTCCGAACTGCGCAGCGACTCATCGAGGACGGCGATCTCGCTGCTCAATTGTGCGGCCATGTCGGCAGCCTTCTGCTTTTCGACGAGAGCCGCCTTGGCGAGATCCTCGCGGTCCTTGGACAGCGCCAGCTCGGCCTTTTCGGTCCAGCTTTCCTGCAAGCTGCCGAGCTTGCTGATGTGGCGGCGCATCTCCTTCTGGTCGGCGATGGTACGCGCGGCAGAGGCGCGGACCTCGACCAGGGTTTCCTCCATTTCGAGGATGATCATGCGGATCATCTTCGCGGGGTCTTCCGCCTTGTCGAGCAGATCGGTGAAGTTTGCAGCGACGATGTCGCGGGTACGGCTGAAGATGCCCATTGGTGTTACTCCTTCGAGGATACGCAGAAATTAAGTGCCGGGGCGGGATGGGGGCGGCCGCCCCGGCGTCACCTTACCCCTGGGTCAGGGCGGCGATGGGGGCGGGAGCAGCGCTGACCGGCCCAACTGCGCCGACGAGCGCGACCGAACCGAGCAGGACGGTGGCAACCAGGGCGACGAGGACTTGCGAAACGCTGTTCTTGGATTTGTATTCGGTGTTCATGAGGTGTCTCCTTGATCTGAAAATGTGCAGCCCGTGTGGGCTATGCCAACAGCATTGCATGTGGCGTGCCAGTTTCAAAAATGGCGGATTTCCGGGCCTTTCTGCCAGATGAACGAAATCTTCCTTGCCAAGGCTTGGGATTTTACGCCAAGACTTGGGAATGGAACGGACGCATCACGTTATTGGGCAATCGAGCGCTTTCCTCGACGCGCTCGAACTGGCCAGCCGGGCGGCGGCGCTGGATCGGCCGGTGCTGGTGATCGGCGAACGCGGCACCGGCAAGGAGCTGGTCGCCGAGCGTTTGCATCGCTTGAGTCCGCGCTGGGACCAGCCATTGGTCATCATGAATTGTGCAGCACTTCCCGAAACGCTGATCGAGGCCGAATTGTTCGGGCATGAAGCGGGTGCCTTCACTGGCGCGACCAAGGCGCGGGCAGGGCGGTTCGAGGAAGCGCATCAAGGCACGCTGTTCCTCGACGAGCTCGGAACGCTGTCGATGGCGGCGCAGGACCGGCTGCTGCGCGCGGTCGAATATGGCGAGGTGACGCGGATCGGATCGTCGCGGCCGATGCGGGTCGACGTGCGAATCGTGGCGGCAACCAACGAGCATTTGCCCGACAAGGTCGCGCGGCATCAGTTCCGCGCCGATCTGCTCGACCGCTTGAGCTTTGAGGTCGTGACCTTGCCCCCTTTGCGTGCGCGCGTTGACGACGTGTTGGTGCTGGCCGAGCATTTCGGGCGGCGCATGGCGTCCGAATTGCAGCGCGACGGCTGGCCGGGCTTTACGCGGGCGGCGGAGGCGGCGCTGGTTGCGTATCAATGGCCGGGCAACGTCCGCGAATTGCGCAACGTTGTCGAGCGCGCGGTGTATCGCTGGGATGAGGACGGGCCGATCGACGCGATCCAGTTCGATCCGTTTCATTCGCCGCATCGGCCCACCACTACGGCGCCGGTTGCTTCCGGGGCGGAGGCACCGGTCGCGGTTGCTGAGGCGACGGTCACCGTCGTGCCCAAGGAGGATGGGCCGATGGATTACAAATCACGCCTTGCCCGTTTCGAATGCGAATTGTTGCAGACTGCGATGGCCGAAAACCGCTTCAACCAGCGCGCGACCGCCGAGGCGCTGGGGCTGAGCTATGACCAGTTGCGCCACGCGCTGAAGCGGCACGGATTGATTTCGGGTGCCGCCGCAGAATCGGTTGCGTAACGACGCCGCCGGACCCATTTGGCAGGCGTGACGTTTGCTTGATCGAGTTACCTCAGGAGAAGACCCCATGGCGTTCGAACTTCCCCCGCTGCCTTATGCCTATGACGCGCTGGAGCCGACGATCTCGAAAGAGACGATGACCTACCACCACGACAAGCATCACGCCGCCTACACCGCCAAGCTGAACGAAGGCGTCGCGGCCGACCCCAAGCTGGAGGGCAAGACGATCGAGGAAATCTTCGGCATGATCTCCACCTTGCCGCCGCTGGTGCGCAACAATGGCGGCGGTTTCTGGAACCACGATTTCTTCTGGAAGATCATGGCACCGGCCGGCACGACGCAGCCTTCGGGCAAGCTGGCCGAGGCGATTGATGCCTATGGCGGTCTCGACAAGCTGAAGGAAGATTTCAACGGCAAGGGTGCGGGCCAGTTCGGTTCGGGCTGGGCGTGGGTGATCAAGGACGAGAGCGGCGCGCTGAAGGTCGTGTCGACCCCGAACCAGGACAACCCGTTGATGGACGATGCCAAGGACAAGGGCACGCCGATCCTCGCCAACGACGTGTGGGAGCACGCCTATTACCTGACCTATATGAACGACCGCCCCGGCTATCTGAAGGCCTGGTGGAACGTCGTGAATTGGGACGAAGCGGGCAAGCGTTTCGAGGCATAAGGTGCTTTGGGGCCCTTCCTTCGGGAGGGGCCCTTTTCCCTAGCGCACGTCCTGATACCCTCGTGTCGCCGGTTTGCTGCGAAACACGATCGACAGGTAATTGATGAAATAGAGCCCGGCCATTTTGAGCAGGCCCTGTTTCTTCAGCCGCCGCCCCGAAGTCGGCATGACGAACGACGGCGAGAACAGCACTTTGCCGAACTTCTTCGCGCGTTTCGCGATGTCGGCATCCTCGCCGTAAAATTCGATGCTGTCGTCGAAGCCGCCCATCCGGTGCAATATGGCGCGCGGCATCGCGAAATTGCCGCCGACCATCATATAGCCGGTGAGGGCGTAGAGTGGTCGGGCGGTAATGAACCAGCCAGTCGAAATCCGGTCGCGGATTCCGCTCAGATCATAAAAGCTGTACGGTCCTGATAGGCAGGCGAGCGTGCTGTCCGCCTCGAAATGGCGTGCGATCTGTTCGATCCAGCCGGGCGGGGGGACGGTGTCGGCATCGACATAAGCCACAATGTCTCCCGACGCGTTGAGCAAGCCAGCTTGGCGCGCGCGGGTGATGCCTTTGTGCGGTTCGAACACATAGGTCACCGCAGGGTAGCGCTCAATCACCTGCTTGGTGCCGTCGGTGCTGTTATTATCGACGACGATGATCTCCAGCGCCTTGCTCGCGACGTTGCGCATCACCGCGTCGAGACAGGCGGGAAGATAGGCCTCCTCGTTATAGGCCGGGATCACCAAGCTGATCGTTCGAGGCAGGGCCTGAGTCATGCTGGCGCTCCTGCTCTACAATCACCGGCGTGGCCATAGCCCAACGGCTTGGCGCTACGATTCAGCCCTCAGGCGGGATCGGCGGTTCCTCGCCCACGTTCAATCCGTGCTTCATCAGCATCGGGATGTTGGCAAAGGCGAACAGCAACGTCAGCGGGATCGCGCCCCACAGCTTGAACCCCGCCCAGAACGTCGTGTCGTCGGTCGGGTTGGGCGCGGTGGTGCGCCAGACAAATTCGTTGAGCAGCGCCATAGCCACGAAAAAGATCGCCCAATTGCGCGTCAGCTTGCGCCAGCCGATCGCGTCGACGCCGGGATACGCGGTGTCGAGCAATTGCTGGAGCAGAGGCCGCCCGGTGACCAGCCCGACGCACAGGATCGTCGCAAACGTTCCATAGACGAAGGTTGGCTTCATCTTGATGAAGGTGCCGTCCTGAAAATACAGCGTGAGGCTACCGAAAATCAGCACCAGCGCAGCGGTGATCCACAGCATCGGCGAGATGTGCCCGGTCTTCCAGCGCGACACGACCAAAGCGACCGCCATTGCGATCATGAAGGCGACGGTCGCCGCGAGCAGCCGTTCCAGCGCCAGGCCGGGGGCGAGGAAATTGACCGCGAAGAAGATCGCCAGCGGGGCTACGTCGATGCCGAGTCGCAGCAATGGGTTGACCGGCGGGCGCGGGGCAGGTGTGGTCATTTCCGGACTCCCTCGACGCCTGCAATGATCCGCGCGACTTCGTTGGAATCGAACGGGCGGAGATCGCCCATACCCTCGCCAACGCCGATCGCGTGGATCGGCAGGCCGTATTTCTCGGCTGCCGCGACGAGCACGCCGCCGCGCGCGGTGCCGTCGAGCTTGGTCATGACGAGGCCGGTGACGCCGGCATCCTGTTTGAACACCGCGATCTGATTGAGCGCATTCTGGCCAGTGGTCGCATCGAGCACGAGCAGCACGTCGTGCGGCGCATCGACGTTGAGGCGGCCGAGCACGCGGCGGATCTTGGAGAGTTCGTCCATCAGCTCGCGCTTGTTCTGCAGGCGTCCGGCGGTGTCGACGATCAGCACGTCGATGCCGGTCGCGGTGGCTTGCTTGACGGCTTCATAGACGATGCCTGCCGCGTCGCCGCCTTCCTTGCCGCTGATGATGGGCACGCCCGCACGCTCCGCCCAGGTCGCGAGCTGGCCGATCGCGGCGGCGCGGAAGGTGTCGCCCGCCGCGAGCATCACGCCGTAATCCTGCTCCTTCAGCCAATGCGCGAGCTTGGCAATCGTGGTCGTCTTGCCCGAACCGTTGACGCCGATGACGAGGATGACGTGCGGGCGCGGGAAGCCGGTGATTTCGAGCGGTTTGGCAACGGTATCGAGCACTTTCTCGATTTCCTCGGCCACGACGAGGCGGATGCCGAGCTCCTCCATGTCGCGTTCGAACACGCCGGTCGACAAGCGTGCCCGGATCCGCGCGGCAGTTTCGGGGCCGAGATCGGAGGCGATCAGCGCTTCCTCGATCTGGTCGAGCGTCGCGTTGTCGAGCGGACCGGTGCCGAGCGCGGCGAGATTGCCGATCAGCCGATCCGACGTGCGTTTGAACCCGCCGAGGAGTTTTTCGTGCCAGCTTGGGGTCATGCGGGGGTTCCGGTGAGGGTTTTGCCGTCGGTGGCGCTTATGTGGATCCTGTGAACGCGTCCCACCTCCGTTCGTGCTGGTGATGAGGTCGCCGAGCCCCCGGCTCGGCTGGAAACGTCCGGGGGACGTTTCCACCTCATCACTGTCGAAGCACTGCTCTCCGCAGGCGATGTCGCTTGGGTGGAGAGGTGCCCTTCGACAGGCTCAGGGCGAACGGGGAGGGGGCTGTCCGTTTCGGATGAGGGGGGCCAGCGCACCTCCGCGAAGTTCCCGGCATGGCCACGGTCGCCGGGGCGTTCGACCAGCACGTCCTGCGTCGTGCCGACGAGGCTGGCAAGCCACGCCGCCTTGCGCCGCGCAGCCGCCGCGCGCAGCAGCGCGGCGCGGGACTTGCGCACCGGCATCGGCACTTGCGGCATCCGCGCGGCGGGGGTGCCGTCGCGCTCCGAATACGGGAAAATGTGCGCGTGGACCACGTCGCAATCGTCGATCAGCGCGAGCGTGTCGGCGAACATCGCATCGTCTTCGGTCGGGAAGCCGGCGATTAGATCCGCGCCGATCGCGATGTCGGGTCGGGCGGTCTTGAGTCGCTCGACCAGCGCGAGGCTCTCGGCGCGCGCGTGGCGGCGTTTCATCCGCTTGAGGATCATGTCGTTGCCGGCCTGAAGCGAGAGGTGCACGTGCGGCATGATGCGCGGCTCCTGCGTCAGAATTGCGAACAGCCGGTCGTCGATCTCGATCCCGTCGAGCGAGGACAGACGCAGCCGGTCGAGCGCGGGAACGTGGTGCAGGATGCGCTCGACCAGCAGCCCCAGCGTCGGCGCGCCGGGCAGATCAGGGCCATAACTGGTCAAATCCACGCCGGTCAGAACGATCTCGCGGTGGCCGGCATCGACCAGCGCGCTGATGCGATCGATCACCGCGCCCGCAGGCACGGAGCGGCTGTTACCGCGCCCGTACGGGATGATGCAGAAAGTGCAGCGATGGGCGCAGCCATTCTGCACCTCGACAAAGGCGCGGGCGTGCGCCGAAAATGCGGGGGCGAGGTGGGGCGCTGTGTCGCGGACGCGCTGGATATCGCCGACCAAGATGGCATCACTCGATTGCCAGCTTTCGGGCAGCAGTTTCTCGGCATTGCCGATCACGCGATCGACCTCGGGCATTGCGGCGAAGCTCTTCGGATCGATTTGCGCGGCACAGCCGGTGACGACGATCTGCGCACCTGGACGATCGGCGCGCGCGCGGCGGATCGCTTTGCGCGTTTCGGCCACCGCGCCGTTGGTAACGGCGCAACTGTTGATCACGACCATGTCGCGCCCCGCCGTCAGCGTGCGGATCGCTTCGCTTTCGGCGATGTTCAGGCGACAGCCGAGGCTGATGATGTGCGGACCGACGGTCATTGCGCGCGATCTAGGGGCGGGGGGACGCGAAGTCCATGCGGTGCCTTACGATGAGTCTGCAACGGCACGTGCTCCGGCGTGGGCCGGAGCGTTGGCAGCCCGCGCGGCTTCGGCCAGGGCTCCGGCCTGCGCCAGAGCACGGCGTTGTTTATCCCGCCAAGCGCTTGTCCTCGACCTCGGGCGACTTCTCCACCGCCGCCACCGCCAGCAAGCGCCGTTCCGCCAGTAAGCGGCGCGTGTTGGCGATGCTGGTCGGGCGACCATAGAGATAGCCCTGGCCCTTGGTGCAGCCGAGCGTGCGCAGGCGCTCTTCGGTCCGGGCGTCCTCGATCCCCTCGGCGGTAATCGGGAGGTTGAGGCTGTCGCCGAGCCGCGTGATCGCGGTGACGATCGCCGCGCTTTCGCTATTGTCGCCCATCGACATGATAAAGCTCTTGTCGATCTTGATCTGATCGAACGGCAGCGCGCGCAAATGGGCCAGCGACGAATAGCCCGTCCCGAAATCATCGAGCGCGAGGCGGATGCCCTGATTCTTGAGGCTGCCGACGATCGATTGCGCGAGCGCGAGATTGTCGAACAGCGAGGTTTCGGTGATTTCGATCTCCAGCCGACTGGCAGGGAAGCCGGTTTCGGTCAGCACCTTGATGATCTTCTGCGCGAGCCACGCATCCTTCAACTGCCACGGCGAAATGTTGACCGAGAGCGACAGCGCGCCGTCCCAATCCTTTGCCGCCAGGAACGCCTGGCGCATCACCGACAGCGAAAGATCGGCGATCATGCCGGTCTCCTCGGCGATCGGAATGAAGGCATCGGGCCCGACCAGCCCGCGCGTCGGATGCTCCCAGCGCGCCAGCACTTCGAAGCCGCTGAGGCGGCCGGTCGCCAGATCGATCTGCTGTTCGAAATAGGGGACGATCTCGGCGCGGGGAATCGCGGTGCGCAAGCCAACTTCGAGATCGTTACGGGCTTGCAGTTCGCGCTCCATCGACTGGTCGAACCAGGCGAAGCGATTACGGCCCGAGTTTTTCGCCGCATACATGGCAATGTCGGCGGCGCGCATCAGCGCATCGATACTGGCGCAATCGAAATCCGAACGCGCAATGCCGGCAGAGACCGAAATGTGCAGTTGCAGCCCCTCGGCATAGAAAGGCTGGGCGAGACGGCTGACGAGCTTTTCGGCGATCCGCTCGACCGTTGCGGGGTGACCTGGATCAAACAGGAAGGCGCAGGCAAATTCGTCGCCGCCGAAGCGCGCGGTGAGTGCGACTCCGGGCATCGCCTCAGCAATCTGCACCGCCACTTGCTGCAGCAGCGCATCGCCCGTGGCATGGCCGTGCATGTCGTTGACGGTCTTGAAGTGATCGAGATCGAGCATCAGCAGCGCCATCGCCTTGCCGCGTGCTTGCGCCCGCACGAACATTGCCGCGCCGTCTTCGGCCAGGCTGCGGCGGTTGAGGAAGCCGGTTAGCGGGTCCTTCGAGGCGAGTTGTTGCGCGCGCTCCTCGGCGGCGGTGCGGATCGTGACCTCATGTGCCAGCTCGCGGTGGCGGCGCCAGCCGAACAGGATCAACGCGACATTGAGCAGCAGCGCGATCACCAAGGTCTGATCGGTTTCGGCACCGCCATTGAAATAATGCTGCAGCGTCGTCGATAGTACCGCGCTGCCGGTGCCGACGAACATCAGGATCGAGGCCACGGTGATCGCGCCGTTCATGATGTCGCGGCGCGGCGCGCGCGGTTCGTGCCCGGTCGGCTCGGCGGCGTGTGTGTCAGTCGTTTGGATCTCGGCCATTATGCCACTCTCTGCCCCACCCCGTGCAAGATGGTGTCGTGCCACGCCAGCAATGTAGATGGTGTTAAGCCGGATGGTTGCGCAAATGCTTCCGTTGCGCTACTGCGCCGACCGATCGTTCCTGCACAGGACCGTGAAGGCTGCCCATCGGGCTACGCCGGCCGACGAGGTTTCGTCCGCCGGCGTTCTTTGCGTTACGGTGCAGACGCGGTGTTTTGGAAGGGTTTTTTCGGATGTTCGAGAGCCTGAGCGACCGTCTTGGCGGTGTGTTCGATCGGTTGCGGGGGCGCGGTGCGCTGACCGAGGCCGACGTGCGTGCGGCGATGCGCGAAGTGCGCGTGGCCCTGCTCGAGGCTGACGTGGCGCTGCCGGTTGCACGCGATTTCGTCGACAAGGCAACTGAACTCGCCGTCGGGCAGAACGTGCTGCGCTCGGTGACGCCGGGGCAGCAAGTCGTCAAGATCGTCAACGACGCGCTGGTCGAGATGCTCGGCGCGGATGCCGCCGAGCTCGAACTCGGTGTGACGCCGCCCGCGATCATCATGATGGTCGGCCTGCAGGGCTCGGGTAAGACAACTTCGACCGCGAAGATCGCGCTGCGGCTTGCCAAGAAGCAGGGCAAGAAGGTGTTGATGGCGTCGCTGGACGTCAACCGCCCGAACGCGCAGGAGCAGCTGGCGGTGCTCGGCACGCAAGCCGAGGTGCAGACGCTGCCGATCGTAAAGGG
Organism: Sphingomonas sp. HMP6; assembly: GCF_013374095.1. Classification (NCBI taxonomy): domain Bacteria; kingdom Pseudomonadati; phylum Pseudomonadota; class Alphaproteobacteria; order Sphingomonadales; family Sphingomonadaceae; genus Sphingomonas; species Sphingomonas sp. HMP6. Next base: position 649,582 of record NZ_AP022672.1, read on the forward strand.
GCAGCAGCCGGTCGATATCGCGCGGCGCGCAGTGCAGGCGGCGAAGCTGCAGGGCTTTGACGTGCTGATGCTCGATACGGCGGGTCGATTGCACGTCGACCAGGCGTTGATGGACGAGATGCGCGCGGTCGCCGAGGTGACCAAGCCGACCGAGATCCTGCTCGTGGTCGATGCGCTGACGGGTCAGGACGCGGTCAACGTCGCGCAGAATTTCTCGGATCAAGTCCCGCTGACGGGTATCGTGCTGACCCGCATGGACGGCGATGCGCGCGGCGGCGCGGCGCTGTCGATGCGCGCGGTGACGGGCAAACCGATCAAGTTTGCGGGCATGGGCGAGAAGCTCGAGGCGCTTGAGGCGTTCGACCCGAAGCGCGTCGCGGGCCGCATTCTCGGCATGGGCGACGTGGTCGGCCTGGTCGAGCGCGCGGCCGAGGCGATCCAGGTCGAAGATGCCGAGAAGATGGCGATGCGGCTCCAGAAGGGGCTGTTCGACATGGACGACCTGCGCGGGCAGCTGACGCAGATGCGGCGGATGGGCGGCATCGGTGCGCTCGCCGGCATGATCCCCGGCATGAAAAAGGCGCAGGCGCAAGTCGATGCGGTCGGCGGCGAGAAGGTGCTGCTGCGGATGGACGCGATGATCACGTCGATGACGCCGAAAGAACGCCGCAAGCCCGAATTGCTCAACGCCAAGCGCAAGATCCGCATTGCCAAGGGATCGGGCACGACGGTTCAGGACGTCAACAAATTGATCAAGATGCACCAGGAAATGGCTGGCGCGATGAAGAAGATCAAGAAGATGGGCGGCCTCGCCGGCATGGCCAAGATGTTCGGCGGCGGTGGCGGCATGGGCGGCGGCGGAATGGGCGGGATCGACCCGGCCAAGATGCTCAGCGGCGGCGGTGGCGGCCTTCCGGGCCTCGGCGGCGGCCAGACCAAGCTTCCTCCCGGCTTCGAGAATTTGCTTAAGAAGAAATAACGTAAATACAATCAACCAATTAGAAGAAGAAGGTACTCAACATGGCAGTCAGCATTCGTCTCTCGCGCGGTGGTTCCAAGAAGCGCCCGTATTACCGCATCGTCGTTGCCGATGCGCGCGCCGCACGCGACGGCAAGTTCATCGAGAAGATCGGCACGTACAACCCGCTGCTCGCGAAGGATGACGCCAAGCGCGTCGTGCTCGACAGCGAGCGTGCGACCTATTGGCTCGGCGTCGGCGCCCAGCCGACCGACCGTGTTGCGCGTTTCCTCGACGTTGCTGGTGTGCGTGAGCGCGCGGCCCGCAGCAACCCGAACAAGGGCAAGCCCGGCGAAAAGGCGGTGGAGCGCATCGAAGAGCGCGAAAAGAAGCTGGCCGATGCTGAACAAGCCAAGGTCGCAGCCGCTGCTGCCGAGGAAGAAGCGAAGGTTGCCGCGGCCGCCGCTGCGGAAGAAGCCAAGGCGACCGCCGCTGCCGAGGCTGCTGCTGCCGCCGAAGCCGCTGCTGCCGCGCCTGCTGCCGACAGCAATGAAGAGGCCGAAGCCGTCGTCGCTGCCGAAGTAGAAGCCGCGACCGAAGCGCCGACCCCGGAAGCCGAAGCCGTCGCCGAAGCGACGTCGGAAGAAACCCCGGCAAACGGCTGATGCAAAAGAACGCCCCCGTCACGCTCGCCGTCATCATCGGCGCGCATGGCGTGACGGGGGAGGTCCGTCTCAAGGTCTTCACCGAGGACCTTGCCAGTTATAAAAGCTTCAACGGCGGCACGCTGTCGCTGAAATCGGTGCGCCACGGCAGCAACGGCATGATCGCGCGGATCGCCGAAGTGACCGATCGCAACGCCGCCGAGGCGCTGCGTGGGACCGAATTGACCGTCGCGCGCGCCGAACTCCCGCCGCTTGATGACGGCGAATATTATCATGCCGATCTGCTCGGCCTCGCGGTCGTGTCGAGCGCGGGCGAGGCGATCGGACGCGTCGTCGCGATCGACGATTTTGGCGCGGGCGACGTCCTCGAAATCGAGCGCGCTGCCGAAGAGGGCAAGCCGGCCAAGCGCTTCATGGTGCCGATGCGCGCCGAGGCCGTGCCGGAATGGAATGACGAACGTCTGGTGCTCGATTCGGCCTGGATCGAATAGCGCCGCGGCTTGACAAAGAACTCCCATCAATTTAATGGGAGTTTAGATGCGCGGATCTCCTGATCCCTTGGATATCTCCCTGGACCACCCGGTGTGGCGCGCACTGTCCCATTATAGCATCGGCCCAAACGACGCGGCTCTCACCTTTGCGGCGCGACTGGCGCGCGAGAATGGCTGGAGCGCGGCACATGCCGCGCGCGTCATCGAGGAATATCGCCGCTTCTGTTTCCTCGCGGTCACCGCCGGGCATGCGGTTACGCCTTCCGACGCGGTTGATCAGGCGTGGCACCTGCACCTTACCTATACCCGCGATTATTGGGAGCGGTTCTGCCCCGATGTGCTCGGCCGCGCGCTGCATCACGGCCCGACCGCGGGCGGCAGCGCCGAGCAAGGACGCTATTTCGAACAATATGCGCAGACGTTGCGGAGCTATGAGGCCGTGTTCGGCCCGGCCCCCGCCGATCTGTGGCCCAATGCGCAGCGCCGCCTGATCGAGGATCCGCGCGCGCGCCGGCTGCATGCGCGCGACGGGATCGTCGTCTCGCGCCGGGCAGCACGATGGAGTTTGCTGGTCGCGACCGGGATTGGCCTCGTCGCGGTCCTGCTGTGGTGGTGGAGGTGAGGATGGGACTCGGACCTTTCGACCTGACCGGAGGCGCGTTTCTCGCGCTGTACGGAGTTTTGTTGCTGGCGACGGTGGTCGCGGGAGTGATGATCCCGCGCTGGCTGCGGCCCGAGGGCGGGACGCGGCGGATCACGGATGTCGATCAGCTCGCCTATCTAGCGGGCGGCGCGACACGGCTGACCGATGCTGCGGTGGCGCGATTGCTTGCAGCGGGAACGCTGGTTTTGGAGGATATGGGCAAATTCCGGATCGTGCCTGGAGCGCGGGGCCAGGCGGCAACGGAACGCGCGATTCTGAGCCTGCCGTCGCCAACGAGCCTGGCGCAAGTACAGCAAGCGGCCACGCGCGCTGCGCCAGATGCACAAGCGGCGCTCTGCCGGGCCGGGGCGCTGATCGAGGACGGCACAGCATGGCAACTTCGCTTTTTTCAGACCGCGCCTTATCTGCTGCTGCTGGCCTTCGGGGCGATCAAGTGGGCGGTCGGCACGATGCGCGATCGCCCGGTAGGATATCTGAGCGCCCTGCTGGTTCTCACGGCCATCTTCGCGTTCATCCGGTTCGCAGTTGTCGATCGCCGGACGCGCAGCGGGCTGGCGGCGTTGCATACCGCACAGGAGAGTTCAAAGCGGCTGCGCCGCGCACCGGTGGCGGCGGAGACTGGCCTTGCGGTCGCCTTGTTCGGCACGATGGTGTTGAGTGGATCGGCCTGGGCGGACTATCACCGGCTGCGCGCTTCGAGCGGGAGTGAGGGGTCGGTCAGCAGCGACAGCGGATGTGGCGGCGGTGGCGATGGCGGCGGCGGGTGTGGCGGCTGCGGCTCCTAACGCAGCAGCGGCGCACGTTCGGCGAGCAAGTTGCGGATCGCGGTCGAGGCGACCCCGGCTTCGCCCATGGCGTGGCTGATCTGGTCGAGCCCCTTCACCACATCCCCGGCGGCGAACAGGCCGGGGATGCTGGTGCGCTGATGATCGTCGACTTCGAGACAGCCCTCCGCGGTCGCCCGCGCCCCCGCCGCAACGGCGAGTTCGGAGCGGATCACCGAACCGAGCGCGGGGTAGACGCTGTCGAAGCATTGCGGCCCGCCAGCCGTTTCGATGCGCAGGACATCGCCGTCGATCGCGATGGACGAGCAGGGGCCGTCGAGATGGGCGATTCCCGCTTCTTCGAGTTTGGCACGACAGGCGTCGTTCAGATCATGCGCCGCACCGGGCGCGATCAGCGTCACGTCCTTGGTGAAACCGCGCAGGAACAGCGCTTCCCTCATTCCGTGGTCGCCCGTACCGATGACGCCGACGCGTTTGTCGGTTACTTCATAGCCGTCGCAGATCGGGCAATAGCGCAGCAATCCACGCGCGAGCGCTTCGTCGTGGACGTCGTCGGGCATATCGGGCCGATTGTTGACGACGCCGGTGGCGAGCAGGACGGTGCGGGCCTGCGCAACCTTGTCGCCGACATGAACGCGAAAACCGCCCGAGACTGGCTCGATCGCATCGACTTGCGCTTCCTCCCGCACCGCGCCGAAGCGTTCGGCCTGACGACGCATCAGCAGCAGCAGGTCGACGCCGGGGATGCCGTCGGGATAGCCGGCGTGATTGTTGGTGCGCGGGATCAGCGCGGCGCGGCTCGATCCGTTGTCGAACAGCCGGATCTTGAGATGGAAGCGCGCGAGATAGATCGCTGCGGTGAGACCGGCGGGGCCGGCGCCGATGATGATGCAATCGTCCATCGCTGCGCTACGCGTGATGTAAAGGGATGTTCCTTGACGTCGGGAATGAAGGTATATACATGTCGTGTATACGGAGGCTGCGATGGACGACGAAGCGTATCACGGCACGACATTCAAGTCGGGCAATTCGGTTGCCTTGCGGCTGCCCAAGGGCATGGGTATTCCCGAGGGAACCGAAGTCCGAATGGTCAAGGAGGCTCCCATGTCTTTTCGGATCGAACCGATCGATGCGCCGCGCCGCACGATCGATATCAGCGGCTTTGCGGGGAAGGCGCCCGGGGCCAAGCTGATCCCGCATGGCGATTTCGACGAACGGCCTAGCACGATCGCCAAACGTCTGGCGGCACGCGATACGTGACGAAGTTCCTGATCGATGCCGACATGGCGATCTATGCGATGGCCGAACGGCATTCGCCGCTCAATGACAGGCTGGCGGCCTGTTACCCCGGCGACGTGGCGATCTCCGCGATCAGCTTCGCGGAGATCGCCGTTGGGACCTATGTCGGCAAGCCGCCAAGCCCGGCCGTGCTGGACGCCTTCGTCCGCGTGGTTCCCATTCTGCCCTTCGATGAAGCAGCCGCTCGGGCGTACGCACAGCTTCCGTTCAAGCGCGCTCGCTTCGATCGCTTGCTGGCGGCACATGGGCTGAGCCTTGGCGCCGCGATCGTGACCAACAATGAGGCGGATTTCGCCGACGTGCCCGGCCTGAGGGTCGAGAATTGGACCCTGTGACCTTCGCCGCTACCGTCCTGACGCTGTATCCCGACATGTTCCCCGGGCCGCTCGCCGTGTCGCTCGCGGGCCGCGCGCTGGCGGAGGGGAAGTGGAGCCTCGACGCCCGCAACATTCGCGACTTTGCGACCGATAAGCATAGCACCGTCGATGGCACGCCGGCCGGCGGCGGCGCGGGGATGGTGTTGCGGGCGGACATACTCGCCGCCGCGATCGATAGCGTGCCGCCAGGTGCGCCGCTGCTGGCGATGACGCCGCGCGGTGCGCCGCTGACGCAGGCGCGGGTGCGGGCGCTGGCCGACGGGCCGGGCGTTACTATCCTGTGCGGGCGGTTCGAGGGGTTCGACGAACGCATCTTCGCCGCGCGCGAGATCGAGGAAGTGTCGATTGGTGACTATATCCTGTCGGGCGGCGAGATGGGGGCGTTGGTGCTGCTCGACGCTTGCATTCGGCTGCTTCCCGGCGTAATGGGCGCGGCTTCTAGCGGCGTGGACGAGAGCTTCGAAACGGGGCTTCTCGAATATCCGCAATACACCCGACCATTTGAATGGGAAGGGCGCACGATCCCCGAAGTGTTGCGATCGGGGGATCATGCGAGGATCTTGGCATGGCGCAAGTCGATGGCCGAGTCCGAAACACGGCTAAGGCGGCCGGACCTGTGGGAGCGCCATGAGGGTGCTCGGGTCCAGTCGCCCTCTGGCGCGCGACGAGACAAGAAGGACGCATGAGATGAATCTCATCCAGACGATCGAAGCCGAGAACATCGCCAAGTTTCTCGAGAACAAGAAGATCCCCGAATTCCGCCCCGGCGATACGCTGAAGGTCGGCGTGAAGGTCGTGGAAGGCGAGCGTACCCGTGTGCAGAATTACGAAGGCGTGTGCATCGCGCGTTCGAACAAGGGCATGGGCTCCAACTTCACCGTGCGGAAGATTTCGTTCGGTGAAGGCGTCGAGCGCGTTTTCCCGCTCTATTCGCCGAACATCGACAGCATCGAAGTCATGCGCAAGGGTGCGGTGCGGCGTGCGAAGCTGTATTACCTGCGTGGCCGTACCGGCAAGTCGGCGCGTATCGCCGAGCGTCGCGACACGCGCCCTGCCAAGGGCACCGTCGCCGCCGAATAAGCGGTTCGTACCAGTATTGAAAAGGGCGTCGGAACCATGGTTCCGACGCCCTTTTTTTGCATTCGGGGTGCGGCGGGTGCCGTTACCAGTGACGCACGCGCCCGGTATCAACATGGACAAACCCGTCGCGCGGATAATAGCCGACGCCGCCGCCGCCCAGCGCCAGCGCGGCACCGTGGAGCCGGTCGAGCGATACGCCGGGGACCATGATGTCAGTCGCCTTGCCCAGCATGTGCTGGCTCTTCGTAGCCACGCCCGTATGCGCCCCCCCGGCGGAGCGGAGTGCTGCGTTGGTGGCGGGTGAGCGGTAGCCGGAGATGAGGCCAATCTTCTCGCCGCCGCGCAACTCCAGCTTTTCGCGCAGCTGCACCAGCAAAGCGAGCAGCTTGCGGTCCATCACGGTCGCCTGACCGGTGCGCCAGTCGCGCAGGCCGTGGTTGAGTTCGGCCAGCCCTTCAGGAACGAAACTGCCGCTGCGCGCGAACACCGCGTCGACCGTCTCGTTATTATGGACGTTGCGGATCGCGAGGCGCCATTCGGTGCCGACCGCCATCGCTGGAAGCGGAAAGGCGAGGGCGGCGCCGCCCGCTAAGGCCCCGCCGATGAGAGCCCGGCGGGAGAGTTTGATCGCCCCGCCGTCAAGGTTGGACACAAGCGCGTCGTCTGTCGTTGTCTGCATGAAACATATGTAGAGGATTGATGGCGTGGTAAAAACCTTAAGGCGTTCGGCCTGTCTGGCAATAGCATCGCTTGGCCTTGTTGGGGCGACCGCCCCGGGAACAAAGTCGGCCCCGGCCGCCGGCCTCGATCGCTCGACGCTGCACGTTCAGGTGATTCTCGATCATCTCGGCTTCTCGCCGGGCGTGCTCGACGGGCGGCAGGGGAAGTCGCTGGTGGCGGCGCTGAAGGGGTTTCAGGAGCAGCAGGGTCTGCCGATGACGGGGGAGATGGACCAGAACACGCTACGTGCGCTCTATCCGCACCGCGCGTGGCGGCCGACGCAGACGATCGCGCTAACGCCCGAAATGCTGGCTGGTCCCTACGTCAACCCGATGCCGAAGGACCCGCAGGTGCAGGCGAAGCTCCCGGCGCTCGGCTATCGCTCCATCATGGAGAAATTGGGCGAGATGTTCCACACGACCCCTGCCGTCCTGCTCGAACTGAACAGCCCGACGACACGGCTGGCACCGGGGAGCAAAGTGGTGTTTCCCAACGCGGTTCCGGCGTCACGATCCTATGATCCGAAACTGCCGGAGGCGTGGCGCACGACGCTGGCCAACCTCAACATCAACGCGGAGCAGCCGGTCGGCGCAAAGATCGTCGTCGACAAATCGGACGAAGTGCTGCGTGTGCTCGACAAGGACGGCAAGCTCGTCGCGCAGTTCATGGCGACGATGGGGAGCGAGCACGATCCCTTGCCGATCGGCACCTGGAAAATCCTCGGCCCGGCGTACAACCCGCCGTTCCATTACAATCCCGACCTGTTCTGGGATGCCAAAGCGAGCGCTAAGGCGGCGTTGCTGCCGCCGGGGCCGAACGGCCCCGTCGGGGTGGTATGGCTCGATCTGTCGAAGCCGCACTACGGGATTCATGGCACGCCCGAGCCGAGCACGATCGGCCGCGCCGAAAGCCATGGCTGCATCCGCCTGACCAATTGGGACGCCGCCCGGCTTGCGTTGATGGTCAAATCAGGGACGCCAGCGGTGTTCCAGAAATGAGGGCGGGCGCATGATCCTGCGGCGGATCGGCATTGCGATCGCGCTGTTGCTGGTTGGCCTGGTCGGCCTGTGGATCGCGGCGCTTACCCTCCTCCCCGGGGTTCGGGATGCCGGCGAGCCCGCCGCGCCCGCCGCGATAGAGGTGCAAAGCGGCGGCGGGACGGTGCTTGCGGTGCCGGTGGCGGGGGTGCCGCGTGATGCGATCCGCGATAATTGGGGTGATCCGCGTGACAATGGATCGCGCCCGCACCATGGCACCGATGTGATCGCGCCGGCCGACACCCCGGTGCTGGCCGTGGCGGATGGCCGGATCGAGAAGCTCTGGACGAGCGTCGCTGGCGGAACCGCGCTCTATGTCCGCTCGCGCGGGCGGGACTGGACCTATTATTACGCCCACCTCGCGCGCTACGCCCCCGGCGTGCACGAGGGGCAGATCGTCAAGCCGGGCGATGTGCTCGGGTTTGTCGGCGATACCGGCAATGCCGGGGTAGGGAATTACCATCTGCACTTCGGGCTGACGCGCACGACGCCCGAACAGCATTGGTATCAAGGCACCGATATCGACCCTTATCCGTATCTCGCGGGCAAACCCCTTCCGCGATAGCTCAGCCGATGGGATAGAGCGTCACGGTTTCCGGCATGGCCGGAAGCGTGGCGTCGGGCCGGTCGAGGTGCGTTGCAATCACGTCGATCAGTGTCGCGATGGTCGCGCCGTCGGGGTGATGGTCGGCACCGCGGATCACAAGGCTGAACCCCTTCCGCTTGGCGGCAAGTGCGGCATTGTGGAGCGCATTGCCCATTTGCGCGGGGACGGTTTCGTCGGCGGTGCCGTGGATGATGAAGAGCGGTTCGTCGAGCTTGGGCACGGCGGCGAGATTATCGTAGCGGTCGGAGATGAAGGCGCGGGCGATCTTCGGGGTCATCGCGCGCAAGCTGGTGAAGGTGCCGATCGTGACGAGTGCGTCGAGCTTCTGCCGGGCCGCGAGGCCGAACGCGACGCCGCCACCCAGGCTATGACCGACGACGATCACGCGCCCGCCGTTCGCCATCCGCCGCGCCTCGGCATAGAAGGCGTCGGCATCGCGCGCGAGCCCGACTTCGTCCGCGCGACCGGGATTGCCAGAATAGCCGCGATACTCCGCCGCGACGACACCATAGCCCTGCGCGATCAGCGGGGCGAACCAGTGGAGCGTGTCCATCGCGCTCGACCCGTTGCCGTGGAACACGAGTAGGGTGGGTTTGCCCGGTTGCGCGGCGATTTCGGCTCCGGTGATCGCCCGGGCATCGGCGGTGGTGACGGTAACGCGCGTTGCGCCCGCAGGCAGGGTCGCGGAGGCGATCGGCGCGGTCGGCGCGGGATAGATGCGGTCGTGGATCGATTGGCCCAGCAGCGGTGTCGCGGCAGCGACGAGGAGCAGCGCTGCGCTGAGTGCGGCCAGACCGCGAAACCCCGTATCGAAGCGTTTCATTTTCCACCTCCCCCGAATGTCACGACTACCCTGCCGCGCCCGAAATGAACCAACGCTGTCCTAATTGCATGATACACGGGTCTCCGCTATGACAGGACGTCGTTTCCGGGGGGAAAAGCGCTTGTCCGATCTCGCCATGACCAGTGCCGCCGAGCCCGATGGTGCGCCGCGGATCGCCGTGCTCGACATTCTGCGCGGCGTCGCGATCCTCGGCATCCTGTTCATGAACATCAACGATATGGGCGCATCGCTTTACGCGTCGTTCGACGACATCCGGCACCTCGGCTGGTCGGCGACCGATCAGGCGGCGTGGTGGTTGCGCGAGGTGCTGGCGAACGGGACGGCGCGGTGCCTGCTTGAGATGCTGTTCGGGGCGGGGATGGTGATCCTGACCGATCGGGCGGCAGAGAAGGCGAGTGGCTGGGCGATCATGGGGCGGTACTATGTCCGCAACCTGATCCTGTTCGCCTTTGGGCTGGTGCATGTCTTTATCCTGTTGTGGCCGGGCGATATCCTGCACACGTACGGGATCGCGGCGCTGGTCGCGTTTCTGTTCCGGCGGTTGCGGCCGCGCTGGCTGATTTCGATCGGGCTGTTGCTCGCGGTGCTGACGCTCACGCTGGGCGGATATTTCGGTTATTATCAGACACTGCAGACGCGCGCGCAGGTCGCCGCGATCGAGACGAGCGTCGCTGCCGGCAAGCCGGTTTCGGCGGCCGACAAGAAACTGCTGGCAGATGATGCCAAGAACAAGAAGGAGCGCGCCAAGGCCAAGGCAAAAACGAAGGCCGACATCGCCGCCGAGGATGCCGCGCGCACCGGCACCTTCATGACCTGGGCGGCGATGCAGTGGCATATCATCATCGAACTCGAGATGAATTTCCTCGAAATCCTGTTCGTGTGGGAAGCCAGCAGCGTGATGCTGATCGGTGCCGCGCTCTACAAATTGGGGATCCTGCAAGGACGACGGTCGCGCAATTTCTACGTCTGGCTGACGGTGATCGCCTATGCCGTCGCGATACCGCTGCGCATCTGGGGTGGTTTCGCGATGACGGCACCGCCGGGAACGGGGCCGCATCTCGCGCCGGTGACCTATGAAGTTGCGCGGCTGGCGATGACGCTGGGGCATGTCGGGCTGATCAATCTGCTGGTGACGACCGCGTCTGGTGCGGCATTTTTGCGCCCGTTCGTGGCGGCGGGCCGGACGGCGCTCACCATCTATATCGCGCAGACGATGATCTGCCTGTGGGTGCTCTATCCGCCGTTCATGCTCGGGCTGTACGGGAAGATGACGTGGGGGCCGCTGATGGTCACCGCCTTCGTCATCAACGTGGTGTTGCTGATCGGCGCGAACCTTTGGGTCAAGCGCTGCGATATCGCACCCGTGGAATGGGCATGGCGCTCGCTGGTGGAAGGCCGCGTGCTGCCGTGGCGCAAGCGTCCGCTCGCGGCGGCCGCGCCCAGCGGCGATCCTGCCTTCGCCTGACCCCTTTACGCCGCTGAAAAGCCCCGCGATAAGCGCCGCCATCGCCTGCGTTCGTCGGGCGCGGACATAAGCGGGACTGGAGATGCATGATGCGCGGCATTTGGGCTTATGCGGGCGTGATGCTCGCGTGCGTGGCGGTGCCGGTCATGGCCGCTGACAAGATTCCCGACCAGAAGCTGACGTTGTCGCGCGTGTTCGGCAGCCCCGATCTGTCGGGCGTGCAGCCGCGCGGGTTGAAGCTTTCGCCGGACGGGACGCTGCTGACCTCGCTCAAACCGCGCGCGGACGAGAAGGAGCGGTTCGATCTGTGGGCGCTCGACACGCGCACCGGCGTGGAGCGGATGCTGGTCGATTCGAAGAAGGTCGGATCGGGCGCCGAGCTGTCCGAAGTCGAGAAGATGCAGCGCGAGCGCGCCCGCATCGCCGGATCGAAGGGCATTGTCGCCTATGATTGGGCACCCGATGGCAAAACGATCCTGGTGCCGCTCGATGGCGACCTGTACCTCGCCACGCTCGACGGCAAGACCCGGCGGCTAACCGACACACCCGACGGCGAGCTCAACCCGACGGTCAGCCCCAAGGGCGGCTTTGTCAGCTTCGTACGCGGACAGAATCTGTTCGTGCAGCCGCTAAACGGCGGGGTCGCGGCCCAGCTCACGGCCGATGGCGCGGGCACGGTGCATTGGGGCGAGGCGGAGTTCGTCGCGCAGGAAGAAATGGACCGCCGCACCGGATATTGGTGGTCGCCGGGTGACACGCACATCGCGGTCGAGCGCTTCGATGAAGCCCCCGTCGGGATCGTCACGCGCGCGGCGATCGGCGCGAATGGCACCAAGGTCTATCACCAGCGCTATCCCGCCGCCGGCACGCCCAACGTGCTGGTCGAGCTGTATGTGATGAAGGCGGATGGATCGGGCCGGGTGAAGGTCGATCTCGGCAGCAATCCCGACATCTATCTGGCGCGGGTCGACTGGACGCAGGACGGATCGGCCCTGCTGGTGCAGCGCCAGAGCCGCGACCAGAAGACGCTCGACATGCTCAAGGTCGATCCGGCGACGGGCAAATCGACCGTCCTGTTTACCGAACGATCGGGCGCGCGGAGCTGGCTCAACCTGTCCGATGCCTATCGCCCTATGAAGGATGGCAGCCTGATCTGGCGGTCGGAGCGGACCGGGTTCGGCCATCTCTACCGCTTCGCCAAGGGCAAGTGGACCGCACTGACCAGCGGCGATTGGGCGGTGCAGTCGCTCGCCGGCGTTGATGAGGGCAAGGGGCGACTCTATTTCGTCGGCAACAAGGACGGGGTGCTCGAACAGCATCTCTATTCGGTCGATATCGCGCATCCGAACGTCATCACGCGGCTGACCGAAACGGGCTGGTGGAACAATGGTTCGATGGACGGTGCGGCGTCGCGGATCATCGTCGCGCGCTCCAACCCGACGCAGCCGACGCAGCTCTATCTGGCGGATGCCACCGGAAAACGGCTGTCGTGGATCAACGAGAATGCGGTGACGCCGGGGCATCCTTATTACCCCTATCTCAGCGCACATCAGCAGACCAAGTTCGGCACGATCAAGGCCGAGGACGGCACGCCGCTTTATTGGGAAATGATCACCCCGCCGCTCGAGCCGGGCAAGAAATATCCGGTATTCTTCCAGCACTACGGCGGCCCTGGCACCGGGCAGCAGGTAACGCGCGCCTGGGGCGGGGCGCTCGCGCAATATCTCGTCCAGCACGGCTATATCTATTTCCAGATCGACAATCGCGGCTCGTTCAACCGCGGCAAGGCGTTCGAGGATCAGATCTATCGCGCGATGGGGACGGTCGAGGTGGCGGATCAACTGGCGGGCGCCAAGTTCTTGAAGGAACAGCCGTTTGTCGCGGCCGACAAGATTGCGACCTATGGCTGGTCCTATGGTGGCTACATGACGCTCAAGATGCTGCAGGCCAATCCCGGCGTTTATGCGGCGGGGGTGTCGGGCGCGCCGGTGTCGAAATGGGAACTGTACGACACGCATTATACCGAGCGCTACATGGGCTCGCCGGTGGCGGATGCTAAAGCCTATGCCGCGTCCGACGCGTTGCAGGATGCCGGTAAGATCGCCGATCCGCTGCTGCTGATCCACGGCATGGCGGACGATAACGTCTTCTTCGAGAACTCAACGGCCTTCGCCGCCGAGATGCAGAAGAAGGACCGCCCGTTCGAGATGATGTTCTACCCCGGCTACACCCACCGTGTCGGCGGGCCGGGGATCAGCGAGCATCTTTGGCACACGATCCTGACGTTCCTGGACCGCAACGTGAGGGATAAGCCCGCGAAGTAACACTATCTGGCGCTGCGATCCCGCTGCGTCTAAGAGCGCAGCGAAATCGGAGGGTTCTATGGGTTATCGGATCGTAGTCGTCGGTGCGACAGGCAATGTCGGGCGCGAGATGCTCAATATTCTGGCGGAGCGTGAATTCCCGCTGGCGGACATCGCGGTCGTCGCGTCGTCGCGCAGCCAGGGCGACGAGGTCGATTTCGGCGAGACCGGGCGCAAGCTCAAGGTCCAGAATATCGAGAATTTCGATCCCAGCGGCTGGGACATGGCGCTGTTCGCGATCGGTAGCGAGGGGACCAAGCTCCACGCCCCGCGCTTTGCCGCCGCCGGTTGCACGGTGATCGACAATTCGTCGCTCTATCGGATGGACCCGGACGTGCCGCTGATCGTGCCGGAGGTGAACCCGGAAGCGATTGCGGGCTATACCCGCCGCAACATCATCGCCAACCCCAATTGCTCGACCGCGCAGATGGTCGTGGCGCTCAAGCCGCTGCACGATTTCGCCAAGATCAAGCGCGTCGTCGTATCGACCTATCAATCCGTGTCCGGCGCGGGCAAGGCGGGGATGGACGAGCTGTTCGAGCAATCGCGCAACATCTTCGTCGGTGACAGTGCCGAGGCGAAGAAGTTCACCAAGCAGATCGCCTTTAACGTCATCCCGCATATCGACGATTTTCTCGACGACGGGTCGACCAAAGAAGAGTGGAAGATGGTCGTCGAGACCAAGAAGATCCTCGATCCCAAGATCAAGGTGACCGCGACGTGCGTGCGCGTACCGGTGTTCGTCGGCCATTCGGAATCGATCAACATCGAATTCGAGAACGAAATTTCGGCGGCCCAAGCGCAGAAGATCCTGCGCGAAGCCCCCGGCGTGATGCTGGTCGATAAGCGCGAAGACGGCGGATACGTCACCCCGGTCGAATGCGTCGGCGAATATGCCACCTTTATCAGCCGCGTGCGCGAGGATTCGACCGTCGAGAACGGGCTTTCGTTGTGGTGCGTAAGCGACAATTTGCGCAAGGGCGCTGCGCTGAACGCGGTGCAGATCGCGGAGTTGCTGGGGCGGAAATTCCTGAAGAAGGCGGCGTGATCTGATCGCCGCCTATCGCGATCGCTGGCGCATCGTCCGGCTATCGCAGCGTCGGATGATCTGCGCGCTGGCGGTCGCGGTGTTCGCGGCGAACCTGTGGCAGCCGTATCCAGAGATCGCGCCGTTGCAGCATATCCCGACGATGCTGCTGCTATTCGCCTCGCCGTGGCTGCTGCGGCGCTGGCCGCTGTCTGATTGCGCGGTCGCGTCGTTGGTGGCGTTCCTCCTGCTGCACACCTTGGCCGGCCGCTACACCTATTCCAACGTTCCCTACTACGCGTGGGGGCGAGCGCTTACTGGGCAATCGATCGATGCCGCGATGGGTTGGACGCGCAACGGTTTCGATCGGCTGGTGCATTTGAGCTTTGGTCTGCTGTGGGTCGCGCCCGTTGCCGAGATCGTTCGGCGCTATGCGGGTGCCGGGTGGCGGACCAGCCTGTGGTTCGCTGTCCTGTTCGTTGGCTGCGTCAGCGCGCTTTATGAAATCTTCGAATGGCTGCTGACGATGCTGCTCGCGCCGGGGATGGCCGATGCGTATAACGGCCAGCAAGGGGACGTGTGGGACGCGCAGAAAGACATGGCGATCGCCATGCTCGGCGCGTTCATCGCCAGCTTTTGGCGCGCGCGCGATGTGAGGGGATCCTGAGCCAATGACGCTGACCGCTGACCTCTATTTCTCGTTCCGCAGCCCGTACACCTATCTGGCGATGCCGAAATGGCGTGCGGCGATGGCGCGGTACGATCTCGATATCGTGCTGCGCCAAGTTTACCCGCTGGCGATCCGTGAGCCGACCTTCTTCGAGCGCAACCATCCCAATTGGCTGCGCTACACCTTCATGGATGTGTGGCGGTTGGCTGCGCGTGACGGGGTGCCGATGCTTCCCCCGCGCCCCGACCCGATCGTGCAGGACATCGCCACGCGGCAGATCGCGGCGGAGCAGCCGTATATCTTTCCGGTGGTGCGGATGGGGCAGGTGGCGACGCGGCGCGGAAGCGGCTTTGCCTTTGCCGATGCGGTGTCGCAGATGATCTGGGGCGGGACCGAGAATTGGCACAGCGACGCCAATCTGGGCGCGGCGTCGGAGGCTGCGGGGCTCGATTTAGCAACGCTGCAGGCCGAGGCGCGTGACGATGCCACTGCGCTCGATGCCGAAATCGCCGCCAACCAGGCCGCGCTGGAGGCCGCCGGCCATTGGGGCGTGCCGACGCTCGTGTTCAACGGGGAGCCGTTTTTCGGGCAGGATCGTATCGATCTGGCGATTGCAAAGATGCAGTCGGCAGGCTTGGAGACGCGGGCTTGAGCACCGCGATCACCCCGCAGTTTTTCGAGAGCTTCGACGGCACGCGCCTTGCCTGGCGCGAGGTGGGAGAGGGGCGGCCGGTGGTGATGATCCACGGCTATTTCTCCGACGCGACGATCAATTGGATCAAATACGGCCATGCGGCAAAGGTCGCGGCGGCGGGTTTCCGGGTGATCATGCCCGATCTGCGCGCGCACGGATCGAGCGCCAAGCCGCACGATGCTGCGGCCTATCCGCCCGATGTGCTGATGCGCGACGGGTTTGCGCTGATCGAGCATCTTCGCCTAACCGACTACGACCTCGTGGGCTATTCGCTCGGCGGGCGGACGGCGGCGCGGATGCTGGCGAACGGGGCGACGCCGCGCCGTGCGGTGCTGTCGGGCATGGGGTACCAGGGTATCACCTCGACGCAGGGCAGGGGCGGATATTTCCGCAACGTGCTGACCAACCTCGGCAGCTTCGCGCGCGGATCCAGCGAATGGATGACCGAGGCGTTTCTCAAGACCACCGGAGGCGACCCGGTGGCGTTGCTGCACATCCTCGACACCTTCGTGGACACGCCGCATAATGTGCTGGCGGGGATCACGACGCCGACTTTGGTCGTCAACGGCGCGGATGATGACGACAATGGATCGGGCGAGGAACTGGCCGCCGTGCTGCGCGACGCGCGTTTTCAGGAAGTGCCGGGCAACCATATGAGCGCGGTGCTCAAGCCCGAGCTCGGCGATGCGATCGTAGCGTTTGTAACGGGTTGACCGCACGCGGGCTGCGGCACAGGTTGCGGCAGCTTTGCACATGAGGACTCGCATGATCCGCACCGGAATTTCTTCGCTCGCCCTGATCCTGTCGCTGGCGGCCGTCCCTGCCTTTGCCGAGGAAGCGGCCCCCGCCGCAACGGCGGCGGCTGCGCCGAGCGTTGCCGAAGCGGATGCCTTCGTCGCGCGCGCAGAGAAGGAACTGGCCGAGTTCTCGACCCCGGCGCAGCAAGCGGCGTGGATCAATGCGACCTACATCACCGACGATACCGACGCGATCGCCGCGAAATTCGGCGCGGAGGGGACCGAGATGGGGGTCCGTTTCGCGCTCGAGGCGGCGAAATATGCGTCGCTGCAGGGTCTGTCGTTCGACACCAAGCGCAAGATCGATATCCTGCGCAGCGGCCTCACGCTCCCCGCACCGACCACGCCGGGTGCCGCGACCGAGCTCTCGACGATCGTGACGCGCATGTCCTCGGGTTACGGCAAGGGCCGCGGCACGCTCGATGGCAAGCCGATCAACGGCAGCGACATCGAGGCGGCGATGGGCACCACGCGTGACCCCGCCAAGACCAAGGAGATGTGGGTCAGCTGGCACGATAACGTCGGCGCGCCGATGCGCGGCGATTATGCGCGGCAGGTCGAGATCGCGAACAAGGGCGCGCAGGAGCTCGGCTATGCCGATGTCGGGGCGCTGTGGCGCTCGGGCTATGACATGAAGCCTGACGAGTTCGCCGCGCTGACCGACAAGCTCTGGAAGCAGGTCGAGCCGCTCTACGTCGCGCTCCACACCTATGTCCGCTGGAATTTGAACGCCAAATATGGCGATGCGGTGCAGCCCAAGACCGGCCCGATCCGCGCCGATCTGCTCGGCAATATGTGGGCGCAGGAATGGGGCAATATCTATGACGTGGTCGCGCCCAAGGGGGCGGGCGATGTCGGATACGACACGGGCGATCTGCTGACTGCGAAGGGCTATGATCCGGTCAAGATGTTCCGCACCGGTGAGGGCTTCTACTCCTCGCTCGGCTTCAAGCCGTTGCCCGACACGTTCTGGGCACGCTCGCAAATCACCAAGCCGCTCGACCGCGAAGTGATTTGCCATGCCTCGGCGTGGGACGTCGACAGCAAGGACGATCTTCGCATCAAGATGTGCACCAAGGTGAATGGCGACGATTTTGTCACGATCCACCACGAGATGGGCCATAATTACTATCAGCGCGCCTATAACAAGCAGCCGTTCCTGTATGAGAATGGCGCCAACGATGGCTTCCACGAAGCGATCGGCGATTTCGTCGCGCTGTCGATCACGCCCGATTATCTGGTGAAGATCGGCCTGCTCGATCAGGCGAAGGTGCCGACGCCCGACAAGGATATCGGGTTGTTGCTGAAGCAGGCGATGGACAAGGTCGCGTTCCTGCCGTTCGGGCTGCTGATCGACAAATGGCGCTGGGGCGTGTTCTCGGGCGCGATCCCGGCGACGGGGTATGAGAAGGGCTGGAACGACCTGCGCCTGAAATATCAGGGCGTGGTGCCGCCGGTGCCGCGCGATGAGACCAAGTTCGATCCCGGTGCGAAGTATCACGTGCCGGCCGCCGTGCCGTACACGCGCTATTTCCTCGCGCGCTTGCTGCAGTTCCAATTCTATCAGGCGGCGTGCAAGCAATCGGGCTGGAAGGGGCCGCTGCATCGCTGCTCCTTTTACGGCAATAAGGAGGTCGGCGCGAAGCTGAACGCGATGCTCGCGATGGGCCAGTCCAAGCCGTGGCCCGACGCGCTGCAAACCTTCACCGGCAGCCGCGAGATTTCCGGGCAGGCGATGGTCGAGTATTTCGCGCCGCTGAAGGCGTGGCTGGACAAGCAGAACAAGGGGAAGCCGAGCGGATGGTAAAGTATTCGCTCGCATTGCTCCTGTGCGCCACCGCGAGTGGCGCCAGCGCGCAACAGCCTAATGGCGTCCAGACAGCGCCATTGTTGTCCAGCGAGACGCTGTTGCAGGTCTCCGCGCATGGCACAATCAAGGCTGTTCCCGATCAGGCGACGTTATCGACCAATGTGGTGAGCGACGGCAGTTCGACCGACCAGGCTCGCTTGCGCAATGCCGAGGTTGCGCAACGCCTGATCGCGGCCGCTCGATCCGCAGGCGTGCCTGAGGCTGCAATGCGTACAGAGGCGCTTCGGGTCGGGCCGCGTTTCAAGCCCGACAAGGACGGTGACGATACTGACGTGATCATCGGCTACCGCGCCCAGACCCGGCTGAGCATCAAGCTGCGCGACATGGCGATGGTCGCGCGCGTTTACGATGCTCTGGCCGGTGCCGGAGCGAGCGGGATTGACGGCCCGCAGTTCGATTTTGCTGACGACGCGCCGCTCAAGTCGCGCGCGCGGGCAGCGGCGGTTGCGGTCGCGCAGGCGCAAGCGGCGGACTATGCCACGCCGTTCGGCCTGCATGTTTCCCGCATTTTGCGGATCAGCGAGCGGACGAGCTTCGCGGAGAACGGTCAGGATATCGTGGTGACCGCGTCGCGGACTAATGCCGCAACGCCGCCTGTCCTGCCGGGGGAGCAGAACGTGACGGCAGATGTGTGGATCGACTTCGTGTTGACGCGATAACGGCTCAGCCGGGGATCGTTCCTTCGTCGGCGATGCCTGCCCGGAACGAAGCGCTCGAATCGCTACCGTCGGCCTGATGCGCGTGGCTGCCGCCGCCGATCAGCGTGTCTTCCATGTCGCTGAGCACGGCCGAACCGCGGAGCGCGAAGAGCGCTGCGGTGGCGACTGCGCCAACTGCTGCCACGCCGCCGACGATGGCCGCTGTGCCCCAATGGTTGGTCTTCGCGCTCTTGGCGCGGGTCGCGTTGGCCTTACGTGCGCCGTTGGTCTTGGCGGCGGGTTTGCGAGTCGTGGTCTTGGCGGGGGTTTTGGTGGTCGCCATGTCGGGTGCTCCTGAAATCCTTGAGCAGCCGTAACGCGCGAGATTGAAAGCGTTTCCCCCGGCCGCACCCTACAACGCGCGTAACCCTGGGCTCCTGCTTTCGCAGGAGCACGGGGGCGTTAGCGGAACGGCGGCTCGTTGAAGGCGCGCAGTTTGCGGCTGTGGAGCTTCTTGCCTTCGCGGCGGAGTTCCTCGCAGGCTTCGATGCCGATCCGCATATGCTCGCTGATCGCGCGTTCGTAGAAGCGGTTGGCTTGCCCCGGCAGCTTCAATTCGCCGTGGAGCGGCTTGTCGGAGACGCACAGCAACGTCCCATAGGGCACGCGGAAGCGATAGCCCTGCGCCGCGATCGTCGCCGATTCCATGTCGATGCCGACCGCGCGGCTGAGCGAGAAGCGCAAAGCGCTGCGCGAATATTGCAATTCCCAATTGCGGTCGTCGGTGGTGACGATCGTGCCGGTACGCAGGCGGCGTTTCAGCTCGTCGCCGGTCTGGCCCGAAATCGTCTCGGCGGCACGGGCGAGCGCGAGCTGGACTTCGGCGATGGCGGGGACCGGGATGGCGGGGGGCAGCACGTCGTCGAGCACATGATCGTCGCGCAGATAGGCGTGCGCTAGCACATAATCGCCGATCCGCTGGCTGGGGCGGAGGCCGCCGCAATGGCCGATCATCAGCCACGCCTCGGGGCGCAGCACCGCGAGGTGGTCGCAGATCGTCTTGGCATTGGACGGGCCGACGCCGATGTTGACGAGTGTGATGCCGGTGCCGTCCTCTGCGATCAGATGATAGGCCGGCATCTGGTGCCGCCGCCATGCGCTGGTATCGGCAAGCGCCGCCTCGACATCGTCGCCCGCGTGGAGCAGCACACCGCCTGCGCCCGATACGGCAGTGTAGCGCGATGCGTTGCCGTCCTTGTCGGGGCCAAGTTGGCTGAACGCCCAGCGGACGAATTCATCCACATAGCGGTGATAGTTGGTGAAGAGCACGTAGCGCTGGACATGCTCGGGCGGGGTGCCGGTGTAATGCCGCAGCCGCGCGAGCGAGAAATCGGTGCGCAGGCCATCGAAGAGAGCGAGCGGGCGGATTCCGGTCGTCACCGCGTAGAGACCGTCGGCGATTTCGTCGCCGATATGCGCCAACTCGGTCGCCGGGAAATGCCGCGCCAAGTCGATCGCGGAGATTTCATCCAGGCTGAGCGCGTGACCGGGATCGATCACATAGGGAAAGGGGATTTCCTGGCGGCCGGGCACCGCCTCGACCGTCACGTCATAATCTTCGATCAGCAGCGTCAGCTGCTCGGTCAAATAGTCGGCGAAGATCGCGGGTTTGGTGACGCTGATGGCATAATCGCCCTCACTGACCAGCCGGCCGAACGACCGCATCGGCGCAGGCCGGTCGCCGCCGCCACGATAGTGCAAACGGATTTCGGGATAAGCAAAGCTCCCGTCGCGGCGCGTCTCCGGCGGCGGCGGGGTGCCAGTCGTGATATAGGTGGTGAGCGCGCTCTGGAGGCGCTCGACCGAGGCACGGTAGAGGCGGTCGAGCTCGGCGACGATATCGGATGCTTGCGTCATCCTTAGCGGCTAATGCCGGATCGTTACGTGCGCAAGACCATGTGGACGCGCGGGTTGCGCGCGCCCACCGGACATTTAGGCCTTTTTGCCGCCCTTGGCGGGCGTTTCGTCCTTGGCGAGCAGCTTGCTCGCACCGAACGCAGCGCCAGCCACTGCAGCGGCTGCTCCAGCCGCAATGCCGGCTGCCGCGAGCGGGTTGGCCTTGACCGCATCGACCGTCGCGGTGATCGCTTCGGTCACGGCCTCCTGAGCCTGTTCGAACAGGGTCTGTTCGCCGGTCGCCTTCTTCACTTCCTTGGTCGCCTCGTTGGCGAGATCCTTGGCGGCATCGACTGCATCGGTCATGATGGGCTCCTTTTTAAATGGCGTTACGATCTTGCAACGAAGCGCGGGCGAGGACGGTTCCACGACCGCTACTCCATTCATCTTGGCTCAGATTTCGCTCAGCAGATGTTCGGCCGAGGAAACCTCGAACGCGCCCGGCGCCTCGACATTGAGCTGTTCGACCACGCCGTCATTGACGAGCATCGAATAGCGCTGGCTGCGCTCGCCCATGCCGAATTTCGATCCGTCGAAGGTCAGGCCAACCGCGCGTGCGAAAACGGCATTGCCGTCCGCCAGCATGGTAATGGAATCGGCGTCGCTCGCCTTGCCCCAGGCGCCCATCACGAAAGCGTCGTTGACCGAGGTGAAGGCGATCTCGTCCACGCCCTTTGCCTTCAACGCATCGGCATTGTCGACGAACCCGGGCAAATGCCGCGCCGAGCAGGTCGGGGTAAACGCGCCGGGCACCGCCACGAGCGCGACCTTGCGGCCCTTGAAGAAATCGTCCGAGCTGACCTGGTCCGGCCCATTCGCGGTTGCCTTGGTGAGCGTGATGCTGGGGATGCGGTCGCCGACGCTGATCGTCATGAGGGAATCTCCTATTGGCCGGATGAATTTTGTGGCGCGCAGTACGTCGTGCAGTCCGCCGCGAATTTCAAGCGTGGCGGTGGGCGCGCCGGGCGCTTATGGATCATGCCGATGGACAATGTGCGCTACCTCACCGGCCAGTTCCTGCTGGCGATGCCCGGCATGGGCGATCCGCGATTCGACCGCGCCGTGATCGCGATGTGTGCCCATGATGCCGAGGGCGCTCTGGGGATCGGGATCGGCACGGCGATCGAGGGACTCGGACTGCACGACGTGCTGCGCCAGCTTGAGATCGACCCCGGCGTCGCGCCCGATGCACCGGTGCATCTTGGTGGTCCGGTCGAGCCGCGCCGTGGCTTCGTGCTGCACGGGCTCGACTGGGGCGGGCAGGATACCGTCGCCGTGGTGGGGCAGGACGGGCCACTTTGGGCCCTGTCGGGTACGATCGATGTGCTGAAGGCGATCGCGGCGGGCACCGGACCCAGCCGCTGGCTGGTTGCACTCGGTTATGCCGGCTGGGGGGAGGGGCAGCTCGATGGGGAAATGACGACCCACGGCTGGTTCAGTACGCCCGGCGACACCGCGTTGCTGTATCAGACCGACACCAGCGACCGCTGGACCGCCGCCTTCTCTGGCGCCGGGATCGACCCGCGACTGCTGGTCAGCGGCGCGGGCCGGGCCTAGCTCGACCGGGACATATAAAGACATCTTTATATTTGATTTTGAGCGCAAGGCGGGCTAGGGGCGCGCATCAATCATACCGGAGATACCCGCGTGGCCACCGTTCTCGACCGCAAGACCGACTATGTCGTTGCCGACATTTCCCTCGCCGATTTCGGGCGCAAGGAAATCAACATCGCCGAGACCGAGATGCCTGGCCTGATGGCACTTCGCGACGAATTCGGCGCGTCGCAGCCGCTGAAGGGCGCGCGCATCACCGGTTCGCTCCACATGACGATCCAGACCGCAGTGCTGATCGAGACGCTGACCGCGCTCGGCGCCGACGTCCGTTGGGCAACGTGCAACATCTTCTCGACGCAGGATCACGCCGCCGCCGCGATCGCCGCGACCGGTGTTCCGGTGTTCGCGATCAAGGGCGAGAGTCTGGCCGAATATTGGGATTATGTCGGCGACATCTTCAACTGGGGTGCCGACACCGACAAGGGTGGCAACGGTCAGACCGCCAACATCATCCTCGACGACGGTGGCGACGCAACGATGTTCGCTTTGTGGGGTGCCAAGCTCGAAGCCGGCCACACGCTCGGCGAGCCCGAGAATGACGAGGAAGTCGAATTCCAGCGCGCCCTCAAGGCTTATATCGCCAAGTATCCGGGTTACCTGACCGAGACCGTCAAGAATTTGAAGGGCGTCTCGGAGGAAACCACCACCGGCGTCCATCGCCTGTACGAGATCGCCAAGAAGGGCGAGCTGCCGTTCCCGGCGATCAACGTCAACGACTCGGTGACGAAGTCGAAGTTCGACAACCTTTATGGCTGCAAGGAATCGCTGGTCGATGCGATCCGTCGCGCGACCGACGTGATGCTCGCCGGCAAGGTCGCCGTCGTCGCCGGCTTCGGTGATGTCGGCAAGGGTTCGGCGCAGTCGCTCCGCAACGGCGGCGCACGCGTTATGGTGACCGAAGTCGATCCGATCTGCGCGCTGCAGGCGGCGATGGAAGGCTTCGAAGTCGTGACGATGGAAGAGGCCGTGACCCGCGCCGACATCTTCTGCACCGCAACGGGCAATGCCGACGTCATCACCGCCGAGCATATGGCGGCGATGAAGCCGATGTCGATCGTCTGCAACATCGGGCATTTCGACTCGGAGATTCAGATCGCCGCTCTGTCCAACTATGAGTGGAACGAAGTGAAGCCGGGTACCGATCTGGTGAAGTTCCCCGATGGCAAGCAGATCATCGTGCTCGCCAAGGGCCGTTTGGTGAATCTCGGCTGCGCGACGGGTCACCCGTCGTTCGTGATGTCGGCGTCGTTCACCAACCAGACGCTCGCGCAGATCGAGCTGTGGACCAAGGGCGAGAACTACAAGAACGAAGTCTACGTCCTGCCCAAGCACCTCGATGAGAAGGTCGCTGCGCTGCATCTCGAAAAGCTCGGCGTGAAGCTGTCGAAGCTGACCCCGAAGCAGGCAGGCTATATCGGCGTGCCGACCGAAGGCCCGTTCAAGCCCGATCATTACCGCTATTGATCTCCGACGACGGCGCTAGGCGAGATCGCCTAGTGCCGTCTTCATTTCCCCCAACCACGGCTCGAAATGCCGCCAAAGGTCAGCACCTGCGGTGCTGATAGGACGGCGAACCTGTTCGGAGCTTGCGGTCCGCACGGGTCGGTTGGTCAGATGCGGCGTGAGACACGCCGGTTCGAAGGGCAATTCAAGCCATTCGAGCAACGCCCGGATCTCGCGTTCGGGATTTTCCAGCAGCAGCGTATGGTCGACCCGCGTAATCCGCGTCGGCACCACATGCTGGAAATGCGCCATCGCACGCACATAATCCCGGTAATAGAAGGCGATATCGCGCAGATCGTTCGAGAAGCCGTGACCGAGTGGGAAATACTGCTTCCAGTTGGCAAAGCAGCAGGGAAGCGCGTCGCGCCGCGCATCGATGATCCTTGCATTAGGCAGCATCGTGCAAATCAACGCGAGATCCATCCAGTTCGTCGGCAGCTTGTCGATAAAATAGGGACGATCAGTATGGCGATAGATCGCTGCCCCAGCGATATATTCGTCGCCGAGGGATCGTAAGTCTGTTCCATCTAGCCGCGCCAGCACGGAAGAGAAGGTCTGATCGTGACGGCTGCGCTCCGCGCCGAGCTTGCGGTTTACCAGTGCCGGGATGATCGGAAGTTCGGACGTGCCTTCTACCTGCGAGTGGCTCGCGAGGATCTGCTCGACCAGGGTCGATCCCGCGCGCGGCATGCCGACGATGAAAATCGGTGCGCGCGACAGGCAGCCGAGATTGCTGACATCGGCGGCGAAGCTGGGTGTGAACTGCGCGATCGTCGCGTCCACTTCCTGGGTAGTGGTGGCTGAATCGTAATCGCGGGTGCGCCGTTGCAGCGCGTTTCCCAAGCTATAATGCTTGAACGCTGGTTCGTAAGCACCAGCATCTTCGAACGCCCTCGCAAGCGCGAAATGCGTGGGGATGGTGCGTCGCCAATGTTCGCCAGCGTGCTCGATGGCGAACAGCATCGCGTCCACATCGTCGTCCGCGGCGAGCGCGCCGACCTTGAGATTCGCCAGTCCCCACCATGCTTCGCCCGCGTGGGGGTTCAACGCCAATGCATGCCGAAATCCGGCAATTGCTTCTTCGCGTCGGCCGACCGTCTTAAGCTCGTTGGCCTGAGCGATCCACAGATATGGATCGTGCGGCCTCCGCCTCAGGAGATCGGCGCGCTCTCTGACCGCACGATCGTGTTGGCCTGTTTGTGCAAGCAGTGCGAGCCGCAATTTTGTCGCAGGAAGATTTGACGGGTCGGCCGAGAGCAAGGCCGTGAGCTCGCTTATCGCCCGCGGAATCTGCGCGATCCGCGCGAGGACGCGTGCAAGATTGAACCGTGCCTCCGAATACCGGGGAGCGAGATCGACGGCGCGTTGGAACAAGTCGACGGCTTCGCTAAGCACTCCCGCGCGCGCCGCCAGATCGCCAAGGATGCACAGCGCTGCCACATCATCGGGATGGTCGTTCAGGTGGCGGCGTACGATGTCCTCGGCGAGCCCGAGCCGGTCGGCGGTAAGATGCTCAATGGCGTCAGCCAGCGCGCGTGAGAGCACCGGCTCATTACGTGCGGCATCAACATCATTTCCGGTCATCGCGGCAAATCTACCGGAAGGAGAACGATCCGCCCGCCTTGCGGCTGACGGATCGTCGTTACGGTTACGATTGATCAGAACTTCGCTTGGACACCTGTATACAGGTACCGCCCGACGTTCGGATAAATCGCACTCCCGCCGCCCGCACCGGACAGACCAAAGGGTGGGAGCTGGTCGAAGACGTTATCGACACCCAAATACACGTTGAATTTCGTGCTTACGTCCAGTTCTGCCCGAACATTGTGATAGGTAATCACAGGATAGAGCTTATATTCCGGTGCAACCGCGTTGGGGTTGGTCGGTGCGCGACCCTGAACACTGAAATACCGTTCATAGGCGCCATTCGTCATCTTATCGAGATACTGCATTTTGTAGCCGAGCGTGAGCGGGCCATGCTTCAACGATATATCCAGATTGAAGCTGTTCTGAGGATCGCCGAGTTCGGAAAGCGTGCGATCTTCGAAGGTCGGGTTGGTTGGATCGAGGAAATTGCTTGCCTGGAGCGCCATCGTGTAGATGCCATGGATCGAGAACTTGCCAATATTCCCGAACGTGTGCTCGTAACCGATATCGAAGTCGATACCGCTGACCACCAACTTTGCATAGTTAAGTGGCGTCGCTGCAAGGCTGTTGTTGACATACTGGCCTTGGGTCAGCGGTCGTGTCGTGTCGCGCTGGAAAGCGCCGCAGAACTGGTTGTTGAGTGTTGGCAAATCGTAACACGCGTTGATGATCGCCTGGGCGCCGGGGGTGTTGATCACGTTGTTGACCGTGATGTTGTAATAATCGGCCGAGAAGGAAAATCCCGGTACGAACTTGGGCTGGAACACGCCGCCGATCGTGTACGAATCCGATTTTTCGGCCTGCAGCGATGGGTTGCCCCCCGAAAGATAGCCTGGCGTCGATTGATAGACGAAATCGTAAGCGGCGGGAACGCCCGCCGCCGCGCAATTCGCGGCGCGGAACTGCGAGCCCGAAGCGCGATTGCGCAACGCGCACGGGTCGGAAAAGCCAAAAAAGTTCTGGCCAAGCGGCGTGAACTGATCGGACAAGTTTGGCGCGCGCACGGCTCGCGAGTAGTTACCACGGAAGCGAAGACCGCTTACCGGTGCGTATTCGACGCCGCCATTGTACGAATAAACGGTACCCGTGTTGCCCTTATAGTCTGCCACACGCGCCGCACCATTCACCGTCAATTCCTTGATGAACGGCAAATCCTTGAAGATCGGCACTCGAACTTCCGCATACGCCTCCTTCACTTCGAACGAAGGCGGATTGAAGAGCGGAATCGCATTGTAGAATGTCGCAGCCGATGCAGTCGCGACGTCTTGCTGGTAGAAATTGGTCTCGCGGCGATATTCGGCACCGACCGCGAAGCCGACCGGGCCGCCGGGCAAGTTGAAGAAACCGCTCGTGTCGCCATTGACGAACGCGCTGGCGACAAACTGGGTGAGTTTGCCATCGGCGATCGAATTCTGGAGCAGATAATTCTGCGACGCGCTCGTCACCTTTCCGCTTCCGAACAAATTGACGGGCACGCACGCGGCCACATCGCCCGCAAGTTGTGCGTTGGCATAGGCTGCGTTTACGCCCGCACCAATCGCGCCGGCATTCGCCGCCGCTGCGGCGGCTGGGCTGACTGAGGCCCGACACACGATGTTGCCGTTCGCGACACCGCCGCGCGCAAGCCCCTGATCAACCGCGTCGATCGACAGGAAATAGCGCTGGAGGTTTACGTTGCCATTGATCTGTGTGTGTTCGTTGAACTGGCCGTAATTGGCGGACACTTCATAGTGCCAGTCGTTATTGAAGTTGCCCTTTACCCCGGCCACGATACGATATGTGTCGCGCCGCGCAGCTTCCGTACGGTTGGTCAGGTCGACCGCGTTCTTGTAAAAACCGAACCCGTTCTGGTCGGCGTCGTTGATGCCGTCACCGATCGAAGCGCCAGTGACCGGATCGGTGGCCCCATTATAGTCACCATAATAATCGCGGATGATGCCACGCGCCTGGTTACTCAAATAGGGGTTGTCGGTCCGAAACCGCTCACCAAGAGCGTTGGTAAAGAACGGTCCCGATGCGCTGCCAAAGGATTTGGTCCGCGTAAAGCTCGCTTCAACGAACGGTACGAACGCTGGGCTGATTTCGAAATGGCCAATCAGATTGGCGCTGTAACGGTCCAGGCGAGGCCGGAACGCAAACTGCGTACCGTCGCGGAAATTGTCGCCATTACCACCGATATAGCTTGGCGTCGGTGCTAGCCCAACCGGAGTTCCGGTCTGCTGGACGAGCGTGCCGTTCGGCTGAAAGATGACCGGGGTGTAGCTGGAGCCGCCGAAGTAGGTCAGGAATGTGCCCGCGTTGGTATAGACCCCGTTGCGGATATCGTTGACGAAAATCGACTGCGGCGACCCGACGGCGCCCGTGTTGCGCACTTGAACGAAGCCGCTGACGGACCGGTATTCTGCGCGGTCGCTCGCGTAGAAATCCTCTTGATGGGCATATTCCAGCGCGATCGCGATATTGCCGCGACCATCGGCGAAGTTCTTGCCAGCGAGAACGCTTACGAAATTGCTGCCGGCGTCGGCATGCTGGCTGATCCCTCCCTGGGCGCGGATCTGCACGCCTTCATAGTGATCCTTGAGGACGAAGTTGACCACGCCCGCGAGCGCATCCGAACCGTACACTGCCGAATCGCCGCCCGTTACCACATCGACCCGATCGATCAGGTCGGTCGGGATCGTATTCACGTCGACGGAGGTAGCATTTGACAAAACGTCCGAAGCCACGTGGCGGCGGCCGTTTACGAGCACGAGCGTGCGTTGCGTACCCAAGCCGCGGAGATCGAGCAGGTTCAAGCCAGCGGTACCGAGGAAGCGTGTCGAGTTCGCCTGGCTGAACGTGCTGCGCAAAGCGGGCAGATCATTCAGCGTGTCGCCGACCGAGGTTGAGCCGGTTTCGAAAAAGGCCTGGCCGGAGATCGTCGTGACCGGAACGGAGGAATCGAGGCCAGGGCGGCGAATGCGCGATCCCGTTACAACGATATTCGTTTCATCCTGCGCCTCGGCCTGATCAGACGGAGCGGGCGGGATGGTCGAAGTCGTCGGGCTGGTCTGGGCGAGCGCAGGCGTCGCCGACGCCATCAGCGTCGCCACGAACGCGGCAGATCCCAGAGCGGTGGCCTGCCGAAGGCGGTGAGAAATCATGATTTGGCCCCTTTATCCTGAATGTGCAGAGAATTGACGATCCCCGCCCGTTCATCAAGCATTCAACTGCTACAATCGGGAAACATTTCGTCCGATGTCACCCAAAAGCAACAAAGGGTCCTTCGCGGCCTCAATTCCTCCCGGCTCGCGGCCCTTTGTATTCTCCCATTTTATCGCTTACCGCACACGAGATTGGTTAGGATTGCCGGCCAAGCATGGAGATTGAACGACGGTGATTCCGCAGGCCAATAGCGTGGTCGCAGGTCTCTTGTTGGCCGGGTTGCTCGCCGTCGCGGTGTGGATCCTCTACACCGGGCTGCGGGCGCGGCGGGAGGCGGCGGAGACATTCGCCGTAAACGCGCGGCTGGAGGCGATGCTGGCTTCTGCCCCGGCACTTGCGCTTATCGTGCGTGCTGACGGGCGGCTCGAGTGTCCGCCGCGGCTCGCGGATTGGCTTGGGCTGACGACGCCGCCGCGCTATCTCGATGACCTTACGGCAAAGGGTGGCGGGCAGGGCGGCGGGCTGCCGCCCGGGGATACCGCAGCACTTTCCGCCGACATCGCTGCTGCCCAGAAATCGGGTCGCCCGTTCTCGCGGGCGGTGCGAGCGCAAGGTTCGGCGCGCGCGCTGATGTTGCGTGGGAGCCGCGCCGCGCGCGACGTGCAGGCGCCGGGCGGCGTGATCGTGTGGGTGTTCGACGCGACCGAGAGCGAGGCCGAGATCGCGCGGCTTGACGCTGCGGTGGCGGAGGCGACGACCTATTATGAGGAGCTTAGCGGGGTCATTCAGGCGGCCCCGATGCCGATGTGGTATCGCGGTGCCGACTTGCGCCTCGCCATGGTCAATTCGCATTATGTCGCGGCGGTAGAGGGCGCGTCGGAGCAGGACGTCATCGCGCGCGGGTTGGAACTGGTCGAGGGTTCGGGCGTCGGCGGGCCGCTGGCGAGTGCGGTGCTGGCGCGCGATGCCAAGGCTGTCCAATCGCAGGCGATGCCAGCGACGATCCGCGGTGAACGGCGGATGCTGCGCGTCTATGATGCGCCGCTGTCGACCGGCGGTGTGGCCGGGTTCGCGATCGATATCGAGGATTTGGAGCAAGCGCGGGCGCGGCTGAAGCGCTTCGACGATGCGCAGCGTGCGATGCTCGACCGGCTTTCGGCGGGCGTCGTTCAATTCGCCGCCGACCGCAGCCTGGTGTTTTGCAATCAGCCGTTCCGGCGCCTGTTTGCGATGAAGAGCGAATGGCTCGCCGACCGGCCTGAATTTGATCGCGTGCTCGAACGGATGCGCGAAACGCAGCGGCTGCCCGAAGTGCGCGATTTTCCGGGCTGGAAGTCCGAGCGGCGCGACTGGTTCCTGGCGGCGGGCGGTGGGCAGGAGGAGGAATGGCATTTGCCCGGCGGCGTGCATCTGCGCGTTGTGGCGCAGCCGCTGCCCGACGGCGGTCTGCTGCTGATCTTCGAGGATCGCACCGAACAGGTGCAATTGGCCAGCGCGCGCGACACGTTGCTGCGCGTGCGCACTGCAACATTCGAGAATCTGTTCGAGGCGCTTGGCGTGTTCGCGGCGGATGGCCGGCTACAACTCTGGAACAACAAGTTCCGGACGATGTGGGGTTTCGACGAAGCGTTTCTGGTGACGCACCCGCGCGTCGATGCCCTGGCCGAGGTCGCGGCGCGGCAGCTAGCTAACCCGGCGCGGTCGGTGCTGATCGGCGATCTGGTGCGCGCGGCAACGGTCGAGCGGCAGCAGCGCGGTGGGCGTGTCGCGTTCAAGGACGGGCGGCATTTCGAATTTGCGGCCGTGCCGCTGCCCGACGGCAACGGACTGTTCACGATGCTCGATATCTCCGACAGCCGCAGGATCGAAACCGCGCTGCGCGATCGCAACGAGGCGCTGGAGGCGGCGGACCGGATCAAGACCGCGTTCGTCGCAACGATGAGCTATGAACTGCGGACCCCGCTGACCTCGATCAGCGGGTTCGCCGAGATGTTGAACGAGGGCTATGCCGGCAAATTGACCAAGGCGGCGTCGGGCTATGTCGAGGCGATCCTGGAATCGGTCGAGCGGCTGGGGATGCTGGTCGATGAAGTGCTCGATCTGACGCAGGCCGAGGGCAAGCAACCTGTGCTCGAAATGCTCGAGGTCGAGCTCGACGGCGTGGCGCGTGCGGCGGCGGATACGGTCGCACCGCTGGCGAAGAAGCGCGCGCTGGATTTTGCGATAGAGATTCTCCCCTCGACCGGCGCTACCAAGGGGGATGCCAAGCGCCTGCAACAGGTGATCGAGCACCTTCTCCGCCATGCCGTGACGGGCGCATCGGAAGGCGGGCGTGTCCTGCTCCACACGGACGGGACGGCGGCGGCGGCGCGGATCGTCGTGTCGGACGATGGGGCGGGGATGAGTGGCCCGTCGCTTGCGCGCGCGTTCGATCGATTCGGACAGCCGGGGATCACGCGGAGTGGTGAGCGTGCGCTCGGGCTTGGCTTGCCGCTGGCGAAGCAATTCGTCGAGGCGCATGGCGGGACGATCGAGCTGCTGTCCGAGCCTGGGCAGGGGACGCTGATCACGGTGACGTTGCCGCGGCGGTGATCTTGTGCGTTTCCGGCCATGCGCATAGACTGTGCGCATAGATTTGGAGGGCCAAATGGCGATTCGAGTTTCCCGGCGGGACGAAGCCCCGGCTATTCGGCGTGCGACCAACGTGTCGCTCGATACCAAATTGGTCGCGGCGGCGAAGGACTATGGCATCAATGTCTCGCGTGCGTGCGAGGAAGGGCTGGCCAAGCAAATCTCGGCAGAACGCAACCGCCGCTGGCAGGAGGAGAATAAGGACGCGATTGAGGCTTCCAACGCTTGGGTTGAAAAGCACGGTCTGCCGTTGGAAAAATATCGGCTCTTCTGATGGCGCGGTTCGATGTGCATCAAAGCGCTGACGGACGCGGGTATCTGCTCGATTGCCAGACCGATTATTTGTCTGGTCTCGACACGCGCCTGATGGTGCCGCTGTTCCTGCTGGAGGCGTATCCAACACCGGCGGCGAGGCTCAATCCGGTTTTTCGCGTCCAGGACACTGACGTCGTGATGATGACCCAATATGCCGCTGCAATGCGAAAGCGCGACATTCCGCCCAAGGTTGGGTGGCTGGCACATCAACAGGACGCCATCATGAACGCACTCGACATGCTGCTGACGGGCTATTGATGCACCTGCGCGATCCGGAGGCGAGCGAGGCGCTCGGTGCCCGGCTGGCGGCGCTCGTGGCACCCGGCGATGTCGTGACGCTGTCCGGTCCGCTCGGCGCGGGCAAAACGAGTATCGCGCGGGGCCTTCTTGCGGCGCTTGGGCTGGTCGGCGAGGCACCAAGTCCCAGCTTTGCGATTGTGCAGCCTTATGCCCCGCCGGAAGTGCGACTGCCCGTCCTCCACGTCGATCTGTACCGTATCGATGACCCTGATGAGATCGATGAGATCGGTCTGGACGAGGCGGCGGACGATTCGGTGCTGCTGGTCGAATGGCCCGAACGCGCGCCCGGCTGGTGGCCCGATGCCCTCGCGCTGACGCTGGAGATGCTGCCCGACGGAAGCCGTCGCTTGACAGCCGCGGTCCCGCCGGGCTGGAAGGACCGATGGCAGCAGATATGACACCACCGGCGGCGGCGGCCGCGTTCCTGGCCGCGAACGGATGGGACGACGCAGACATTGTGCCGGTGGCGGGCGATGCCTCGTTCCGCCGGTATTTCAGGGCGGTGGAGCCAACGCGCAGCGCGATCCTGATGGATGCGCCGCCGCCGCACGAGGACCCGCGACCGTTTCTTAACATGGCGCGCTGGTTGACCGGTAACGGCTTTGCCGCGCCCGAGATTCATGGTGAAGATCTCGACCATGGGCTCGTCCTGTTGCAGGATTTCGGCGACGTCCGGATGCGCGAGACGGTCGATGCCGAACCGTCGCGCGAGCTGGCGCTCTATGCGGCGGCGATCGACATCCTGATTTCGCTTCATACGCGTGAGGCTGCCGCGCTGGCGCCCTATGGCCGCGCGGTCCTGCACCGCGAGGCCGATCTGCTGACCGAATGGTATTGCCCGGCGATCGGGATCGAGGCCGATCAGGAGGCCTATTCGGCGGCATGGGATGCGGTGTTCGACCATGCGCTGGTCGGCCCGAAAGTCACCGTTCTGCGCGATTACCATGCCGAAAATCTGATGCTGATCGGCCCCGATACGCTCGGTTTGCTCGATTTTCAGGACGCACTGGCGGGCCATCCGGCCTATGATCTGGTGTCTTTGCTGCAGGACGCACGGCGTGACGTAAGCGAGGATGTCGAGGCAGCGATGCTCGCGCACTACAAGGCTGCAGTTGCTACCGACCCCGGGTTCGATGCCGCCTATCACGTGCTCGGCGCGCAGCGGAACGCCAAGATCGTCGGCATCTTCACCCGGCTGTGGCAGCGCGACGGCAAGCCGCGCTATCCGACGCTGTGCCCGCGCGTTTGGCGCTATCTGAACCGCGATCTCGAGCATCCCGCGCTCGCACCGGTGAAGGCGTGGTTCGACGCGACGATCCCTCAAGGGCTGCGCGGTGATCCCCTGGCTTTGTCGTCATGCTGAAACCCAAACGCACGCTCCACATCCGGCCCGATCCGGGTGGGGCGGTGCCGAAGACAGCGATGGTGATGGCCGCCGGCCTCGGCAAACGGATGCGCCCGCTGACCGCGACGCGTCCCAAGCCTTTGGTCGAGGTCGCGGGCAAACCGCTGATCGATCACGTGTTCGACCGGCTGCGCGCGAGCGGCGTCGAGCGCGCGGTGGTAAACGTCCATTATCTGGCCGACGCGCTGGAGGCGCATTTGCACAATCGCGTCTCGGGGATCGACGTGGTCGTCTCCGATGAACGCAAGCGGTTGATGGAAACCGGCGGTGGCATCGTGCAGGCGCGGGATCTTATCGGCGATGCGCCGTTCGTTGTCGTCAACAGCGACAATCTGTGGGTCGATGGCCCGTCCGATGCGATCCGCATGCTTGCCGCGCGGTGGGATGATGCGACGATGGACGCGCTGCTGCTAATGGTGCCGCTCGCCCGCGCGAACCACCACGGCGGGCAGGGTGATTTCCGGCTCGCCCCCGACGGGCGGATCATCGGGCGGCGGCAACCGGGCAAGCTGGCGCCGTTCGTCTATACTGGGGTGCAAATCCTTTCCCCACGCGTCATCGTGGATTGGCCGGAGGGGCCGTTCTCGACGATGCTGTTTTGGGAACGCGCGATTGCAGCCGGGCGCGCTTATGGCCTCGTCCATCAGGGGTTGTGGTTCGATGTCGGAACCCCCGCCGCGGTCGGCAAGACCGAGGCGATGCTGGCCGATGGCTGAGCGCGCGGCCCCGCAACTTTTCACGATTCCCTCGCACCGCGCCTTTGCCGATGCGTTGGCGGCGGGGCTGATTCGGCAGTTCGGCGGACAGGATCTGGAACTCGCGCGTGGCCTCGTCTTGCTCCCCAACAACCGCGCCAAACGCGCGTTGACCGATGCCTTCGTCCGCGCGAGCGACGGCGGTCTGTTGCTGCCGCGATTGGTGGCGATCGGCGATCCTGGGATCGACGAGGCGATCGGTGCTGCGCTCGATCCGGCGGACGATGCGGATCCGCTGCCGCCTGCGGTCGCGCCGCTCGAACGCCGCATGATCCTCGCGCGGCTGGTCTCGGAGGAGCGCGCGCGCGGCGGGCAGCCGGTCGATGCGGCGGAAGCGGTGCGGCTGGCGGGCGATCTGGCGCGGACGCTGGATCAGTTGCTGGTCGAGGAAATCGAACCCCGCCGATTACGCGAGATCGAACTCAACGAAGCGATGTCGGCGCATTGGCAGCGCGCGCTCGATCTGTTCGGTATCGTGCTCGATCGCTGGCCGGAGGAACTGGCACGGATCGGCCGGATCGATGCGGCGGCGCGTCGTGGATTTGTGCTGCGGCGACTTGCGGCACGCTGGAAAACCGCGCCTCCGTCGGGCTTCGTCTGCGCGGCCGGGATCACCGATAGCGCGCCTGCGGTTGCGCATTTGCTGCGCAGCATTTCTGATTTGCCGCGCGGCATGGTGGTGCTGGCCGATCTGGCGACGGGGATGGATTCGGACGAATGGAACGCGCTCGGCCCGTTCGATCCCGACCCTGTAACCGGGCTGGCG
This sequence comes from Sphingomonas sp. HMP6, assembly GCF_013374095.1. Classification (NCBI taxonomy): domain Bacteria; kingdom Pseudomonadati; phylum Pseudomonadota; class Alphaproteobacteria; order Sphingomonadales; family Sphingomonadaceae; genus Sphingomonas; species Sphingomonas sp. HMP6. The sequence continues at coordinate 684,669 of NZ_AP022672.1, forward strand.
CGGCGATCGATCGAGACGCACCCGCAATTCCATATCAAGCTGTTGCTGGAGCGGATGAGCGTCAACCGCACAGAGTTCCGCACCTGGCGCGATGGTAGCGATCATGATGCAACCGTCGCGCGCGGCAAGGCGGTGGCGAATGCGCTCGCCTCGGCGGAATTCACCGCGAAATGGACCACGCTCGGGCCTGAACAGCGTCGAATCGGCGGGATCACTGCCGCTGAACTCGCGACGCCGGGGGAGGAAGCGCAGGCGATTGCGCTCGCGCTCCGCGAAGTCGCCGAGACGCCGGTGCGGACGGCGGCGCTGGTCACCCCCGACCGCGGCCTTGCGCGTCGCGTTGCGGCACATTGCGCGCGCTGGGGCATCGCGGTCGATGATTCCGCCGGGCGCCCGCTGTCGATCCTGCCTTCTGGAACATTGCTCACCGCGCTCGCCGAGGCGGCCACGCAGCGCTTCGCGCCGCTCGCCTTGCTGACGTTGCTCAAACATCCGCTGGTGCGCTTCGGCGCGGCGCGGGGCGACTGGCTCGACGGCGTGCGCGCGCTGGACCGGGTGCTGCGCGGTCCGCGCCCGGCGGCGGGCCTGGTCGGGATCGACGCGCACCTGCGCGACGCGCGACGTGCGCAGATGGCGCTGGCGTGGTGGCCGGAAGCGCGCGCGCTGCTCGCGCCGATCGAACAGGCGTTCGACCGCCAGGCGCAACCGCTCACGAGCCTGCTCGCCGCATTGCGCGAGGCGGCACAGGCGCTGTGCGGCGATGCGCTGTGGTCCGGCCCGGCCGGCCGCGCGGCGGCGGATTTGCTGCGCGAGGCGGAACTGCACGCCGTGCACGGCCCGGCGACGATCGATCCGGCCAGCCTCGCGCCGCTGCTCAAGACATTGATGGATGAAATCGCGGTGCGTCCACCGCAGGGCGGGCATCCCCGCCTTGCGATTTACGGCCTGATCGAGGCGCGCTTGCAGACCGCCGATTTGATGATCCTGGGCGGGTTGAACGAAGGGACATGGCCCGGCCTGCCCGCGCCCGATCCGTGGCTCGCACCGCGCATCCGCACCGAGCTGGGCTTGCCGGGGCTCGATCGTGGCGTCGGCATGGCGGCGCACGATCTGGCGCAGGCGCTCGGCGCACCGGCTGCAATCATTACGCGCGCGCGGCGCGGCGGCACGCAACCGGCCATCGCCTCGCGCTTCTGGCTGCGCTTGCAGGCACTGGCCGGGGATAAGTTCGAACGCGCGTCGGCGCTGGAGGGCTGGGCGCGCGCGCTCGACGATCCCGGTCTGCACGAGCCGGCCCCCAAGCCTGCCCCGGTCCCGCCTGCCGAGCTACGCCCGAAGAAGATCGCGGTGACCGATGTCGACCGGCTTAAGGCCGACCCCTACGCCTTTTATGCCAAGCGCATCCTCGGGCTGATCCAGCTCGATCCGGTCGATGCCGATCCGAGTGCGGCGTGGCGCGGCACCGCAGTGCACGACATTCTCGAACGCTGGGCGCGCGAGGATGCGTGCGCGCTCGACCGGCTGCACGACCGCGCGCGCGGCATGTTCGATGGCGCGCACCCGATGCAGCGCGCTTTGTGGCGGCCGCGCCTGATGGAGGCGATCGACTGGATCGTCGCGGAAATGGGCCGCAATGTGGATGCCGGGCGCACGGTGCTGGCGGTCGAGCAGGCGGGGGACATCGCGATTGCCGGGGTCACGCTGACGGGCAAGTTCGACCGGATCGATCGGCTGCCCGACGGGGCGCTCGCGGTGATCGATTACAAGACCGGCAAGGCCCCCTCGTCGGCGGCGGTGCGCGAGGGGTTCAGTCTGCAGCTCGGGCTGCTCGGCTTGATCGCCGAACGCGGTGGCTTTGCCGGCATCCAGGGGGCGGCGCGCGGCTTCGAATATTGGTCGCTGACCAAGAATGGCGAGTCGTTCGGTCGCGCCACCTCGCCGGTCGATCCGGCGGGCAAGGGCGACAAGGTCTTGCCCGAGAAATTCACCGCGTTGGCGGCGCATCACTTTAGCGAGGCGGCGGCGGACTGGCTCACCGGCGCGCGTGCGTTCGAGGCGAAACTGCATCCGGATTACGCACCCTATGCCGAGTATGATCAATTGATGCGGCGTGACGAATGGTATGGGCGTGACTGACCATCTTCCGTTCGCCCTGAGCCTGTCGAATGGCCCGTGCAGCAAGCGCGGTATCATGTTTGGTACGCAGTGCTTCGACAAGCTCAGCCCGAACGGGTGGAGGGCTATGCCATGAGCATCTCAGACACGCGCCGCCCCCTCCCGATCCTGAAGGATGCGCAAGCGCAAGCGAGCGATCCGGGCGGGCACGTCTGGCTCTCTGCCTCCGCCGGGACCGGCAAGACGCAGGTGCTGACCGCGCGCGTGTATCGGCTGTTGCTGCGCGGGGTCGATCCGGCGGCGATCCTGTGCCTGACCTTCACCAAAGCGGGTGCGGCCGAAATGGCGGGTCGGATTGGCGAGCGGCTGGCGGCATGGGTGCGTATGCCGCGCCCCGAGCTGGTTAGCGATCTCGGCGCGCTCGGCGAGGACCCGACCGACGCGCTGATCGCGCGCGCGCGGACGCTGTTCGCGCGCGTGCTCGATGCACCGGGCGGCGGTATCCGGATCCAGACGATCCACGGTTTCTGCCAGAGCCTGTTGTCGGCCTTCCCGGTCGAGGCTGGCCTCGCCCCCGGCTTCCGCCCGATCGAGGCGCGCGAGGAAGCGGTGCTCGCGCGCGAGGCGCTCGCCGAACTGCTCGTCACCGCCGAGGCGGAGGGCCGCGACTCCACCGTTGCCACCGTCGGCGCGCTGAGCCTCAGGCTGGGCGAGGGCGAGGCCGAGCGCTTCCTGCTCGCCTGCGCGCGCGCGCCCGCCGCGATGGCCGAACTGCCGATGGGGGAGGGGGTGCAGCCGTTCCTCCGTCGCGCGCTCGACTTGCCGACCGGTGAGATCGAGGCGGAGATTGCCGATGCGTGCGGCGATGCGGTGTTCGACGTCGATGCGGTCGCGCGGCTGGCGGCGGCGAACCGCGCCTGGGGCACGGCCACGGGCGGCAACCATGCCGATATCGCCGAATGTTGGGTCGAGGCTGCGCCAGAAATGCGCGCGCGGATGCTGGGTGATCTGATCGCCGTGCCCTTCACCGCCAAGCGCGAGCCGCGCAAATACTCGCCCAAATTGCTCGCCGCCGATCCCGACTATGCTGACCTCGCGATCGAGGTAGGGCAGGAGTGCGCCGATCTGCTCTCCCTGCGCGAGCGCGCGGCGTATGCCGATCTGCTCGCGGCGGGTCTGGCGGTCGGGCGCGATTATGCCGCGACCTATGAGCGCGCGAAGCGGCGGATCGGCGCGGTCGATTTCGACGATCTGATCCGCGCGACGATCGATCTGCTGGCGCAGCCGGGAATGGGCGATTGGGTGCGCTACAAGCTCGACCAGGCGACCGAACATGTCCTGATCGACGAGGCGCAGGACACCAACCCCGAACAGTGGCTTATCGTTCGCGCGCTCGCGGAGGAATTCTTCGCGGGCGAAGGGGCGCATGAGAACAAGCTTCGGACGCTTTTCACAGTGGGCGATTACAAGCAGGCGATCTTCGGCTTTCAGGGCACCCACCCAATCTATTTTAAAGGCGCGGAGCGGCATTTCGAACAACTTGCGACCAATGCTTGGGAGGCGGACGGAGACGAGCGTTCGCGGACTGGCAAAGAGCGCGCGCGCCGTTGGAACCGGCTGTCGCTGACGCAATCGTTCCGCTCGACGCGCCCCGTGCTCGAATTCGTCGACGCCGCGATCGAAGCGCTGCCCGAACCGGGGCTGGGCGCGATTGCCGACCGCGAAGTGCATGCCAGCGAAGTGCCGGGGCCGGGCACCGTCTCGCTCTGGCCGCTGGTCGTGGCGGGCGGGTCCGAAGAGGATGAGGAAAGCTGGGTGTCCGATTCCACGCGCGAACTCGCGCGGCAGATCGCGCGGACGATCAAGGGGTGGATCGGCACGCTGATGCTGGAAAGCAAGGGCCGTACGCTCCGGCCCGAGGATGTGATGATCCTGGTCAAGCGGCGCGGCGAACTCGCCTCGCTGATCGTCGCGCGTCTGTATGCCGAGGGTGTGCCCGTGGCGGGCGTCGACCGGTTGCGACTGAACGCGCCGCTGTCGGTACAGGATCTGCTCGCTGCGATCCGCTTCGTGCTGCAGCCGGAGGATGATCTATCGCTCGCCTCACTATTGGTCTCGCCGCTGATCGGGTGGAGCCAGGAGCGGCTGATGGCGGAGGCCCCGCGTGGGTCGATCAGCTTGTGGCGGCATCTCACGCGGCCGGGCGGTCCGAGCGATCTCGCCCCGCTGTTTGCCTTGTTGGCCCGCGCCGACATTGCGACGCCGTATCAGTTTCTCGAGGAAATTCTGTCGGGTCCGCTCGGGGGGCGGCGCAAACTGGTCCATCGGCTGGGGCAGGAGGCGCGCGATCCGATCGAGGAAGTGCTGAGCGCGGCGCTCGATTTCGAATCGCTCGGCACGCCGTCGCTGCAACGCTTTCTCGACTGGTTCGATCGCGGCGAGGTCGAGATCAAGCGCGACCCGTCGGCCCCGCTCGATGCGGTGCGGGTGATGACCGCGCATGGTGCGAAGGGCCTGCAAGCGCCGCTGGTGATCCTGGCCGATGCGGCGGTCGATCCGACGCGTTCGCCCCGCTCGACGCTGAAATGGCGCGCGGGCGACATGGCGGCGGAATTGCCCGTGATCCGCCCGCGCAAAGGCGAGGCGACCGGGCCGCTGGCCGCGCTGGTGGAGGAAACCGCGGCGAGCGATCTCGAGGAGCATTGGCGGCTGTTCTACGTCGCTTCGACTCGCGCGGAGGAGCGGCTGGTGATCGCCGGGTCGGTCGGGCCGAAGGCGCAAGGGATGGCGCCTGAGCTAAGCTGGTATGCCGCCGCCGATCGCGCGATGCGGGCGCTGGGGGTTGAGGGCGAGGGTGCGCGCGATTTCGCCGGCCGCGCTCCGCAACGGCCGGTAGCGCCAGACCGGAAGAGCGCGCGGGCCGTGGCCGAGACGGTCGCCTTGCCGAACTGGGCGACGTGCCCCGCGCCGGTTGAGGCGCGGCCGCCGCGCCCGCTCGCACCGTCATCGTTGGGGGAGGATATGGTCGCGGACGCGCCCCCGACGGAGGTCATGCGCGCCGCCGGCGAGCGCGGTCGCTTGATCCACGCGCTGTTCGAACGGCTCCCGGCAGTCGCGCCCGCGCAGCGCGCCGAAGCGGCCGACCGGTGGCTCGCACGGGTCGGGATGGTTGCGGATGCAGCGGCGCGGATCGAGATCGCGGCTTCGGTGCTGGCGGTGCTCGACGATGCCGCCTTTGCTGCCCTGTTTGGCGGTGATTCGCTGGCCGAGGCACCGATCGCAGCGGTTCTCCCCGACGGGTTCGTCGTGTCGGGCACGGTCGATCGCTTGCTCGTCACGCGGGATCTCGTTCGTGTAATCGATTTCAAGACCGGGCGCGGCGTGCCCGCGACCGCGGAGGCCATTCCGCCGTACCATGTGCGGCAGATGGCAGCGTATGGCGCAGCGCTCGCGGTTATCTTCCCCGGGCGGCGGATCGAGACGGCGTTGCTCTACACTAGCGGCCCGACGCTGCACGTGCTCGACGACGCTACACTGCACGCGCACAAGCCTGGCTTTGCCGAGGCGGAGCAAAGCTAGCGTTCGCGCGCTTGAGTGCGTCAGCCCGACACCCTATTTCACCGTCAACCACAGGAGATTTATCATGGCCACCAAGCAGATCACCGACGCGAGCTGGGAAGCAGACGTTACCAACGCGACCGGCCCCGTACTGGTCGATTTCTGGGCGGAATGGTGCGGCCCGTGCAAGATGATCGGGCCGAGCCTTGAGGAAATCTCCGACGAACTGGGCGAGCAAGTGACGATCGCCAAGCTCAACATCGACGACAATCCCGATGCGCCTGGCAAGTTCGGCGTGCGCGGCATTCCGACGATGATCCTGTTCAAGAACGGCGTTCCTGCGGCGACCAAGGTCGGTGCCGAACCTAAGGGCAAGTTGAAGGCATGGCTCGAGGGCGAGCTGGGGTGATGCTGTATCGCCGCCCGTTCGTCTGGAGCTAGCGGCGATCCCTCGACTTGATAGTTTTACTTGCCCCGGCTCAAAGATCGGCAATAAGTCGAGCAACTTGCAAAAAACTGCGAGTCGGGGGGGATCATGACGTCTTATATCTTTAGAGCTGGGTTGGCCGTGTGTGTGGTAGCGTCGCAGGTGCCAGCGTATGTCTCTGCGCAAACCGCAGCTGCGCCGTCTGCTGAAACGATCATAGCACCGATTGCCGCGCCATCAGCGGCCAATGCGGTCCTGCGTGTCGGCACCGAAGTGCCGCTCAAATTGTCGGAAACGTTGACGACCAAAGGGAAGATGCTACGCGTCGGACAGCGCTTTCATATGGAAGTTGCCTCCGACATTGTCGTTCAAGGCATCACGGTCGTGCCCGCCGGAAGCCCGGCAATGGGAGAAATTACTGACGTTCGGAACAAGGGAATGTGGGGCAAATCCGGCCATCTCTCCGCGCGTATTTTGTATGTTACGGTCAATGGCCGGCAAATCCGCATGAGCGGTGCTTTTGACGACAAGGGTGTTGCCGGGGGCATTGGTGCAGCAGCAGTTTCGGCAGTCGTGTTCTTGCCTGCCGGATTCTTCATGACGGGTACCAGCGCTCAGGTCCCGCTTGGTGCAGCGGTGAAAGGGTTCATCGACGAGGACGTGCCGCTTGCGATCGCCTCCGCAGCGATGGCACCGTTGCCGGTCGCGGCACCTGCGGCTCCGGCTGCAGTTCCCGCGTCTATTCCAGCGTCAGCGGTGGTACCGAAGTAAATTTGTGTATCCATGACGACCGTCGATTATGGCGACACGTAATCGGCAATATCTCGATCAACTCCGATAGTCGGCGTTGATCGAGATGTAACCATGGGTGAGGTCGCACGTCCAAACGGTCGCGCGGCCTTCGCCTAGGCCGAGATCAACGCCGATTTCGACGTCCTGCCCTTTCAAATGCGCCGCGACCGGGGCCTCGTCATAGCCGGCGACGGCCAGTCCGCCCGATGCGACCTGCGTGTTGCCGAAGCGGATGCTCAGCAAGTCGCGCTCGGCGGGTTCGCCGGCCTTGCCGACCGCCATCACCACGCGACCCCAATTGGCATCCTCCCCCGCGATCGCCGTTTTCACCAGCGGTGAGTTGGCGATGCTCATCGCGATCGTGCGCGCGCTCGCGTCGCTGTCGGCGCCGGTCACCGCGATCTCGATGAATTTCGACGCGCCCTCTCCGTCGCGCACCACGAGGTGCGCGAGTTGCAGGCACAGGTCCGACAGCGCGGCACGGAACGCATCGGCCCCGTCATCCTCCGATTCGGTGAGCGGTGCATTGCCCGCCGCCCCGGTCGCAAACGCCAGCACGGTGTCGCTCGTCGAAGTGTCGCTGTCGACGGTAATGCTCGAAAAACTCGACCGATTCGCTTCGGCAAGGGCCGCCTGCAGGAACATCGGATCGACCGCTGCATCGGTAAAGATAAAGCCGAGCATCGTCGCCATATCCGGCGCGATCATGCCCGATCCCTTGATGATGCCAACCAAAGTCACCGTCCGCCCATCGACGATCGCATTGGTCATCGCACCCTTGGCGAAGGTGTCGGTGGTGCCGATCGTGTTGGCGACATCCTCCCACGAACAGGGCGTGGCGGTGAAGGCGGCGTCGAGCCCGGCCTCGGCCTTGTCGATTGGCAAGGGCACGCCGATCACACCGGTCGACGCGACGAAGATGTCGGACGGCTGGCACCCCAAATGCCCGGCCGCCCGCGCGGCGATCGCCTCGACCGCCGCGCGGCCACGCTGCCCGGTAAAGGCGTTGGCGTTGCCCGCGTTCACCACGAGTGCACGCGCGTGCCCCAGCGCGAGCGCGGCGCGGCACCATTCGACCTCGGGAGAGGGGCATTTGCTTTGCGTCGTCACGCCCGCGACGCTGGTGCCGGGGGCGAGCGTGACGAAGGTCAGGTCGCAGCGGTCCCAGTTCTTATAGTGCGCGCGCGCGACATGAGGCGCTATGCCGGCGATCGGCGGCATCGCGGGGAATGGGCGGGCGAGCGGTGAGGGTGTGTGCGGCATCCGGAAATCCAGACCTTTCGGGTGCAATCAAGTGCCCGGGCGCTCGCACGCGATTTGTGTTTTTGCAAGGTGCGACTGTCCCGGATTTAGACGTCGCTAACCATAAGAAGCGCTGGCCGAAATCGTAAACAAAGCGTTAACTCATCGCCATGCAACGCACTCTCTCAGCGATGGCGCCAGCCTCGCGCCACCCTTTTCGTCAAACGCTGGTGCTGACGCGGCTGGATCAGGCGCGGGACCGAGATGACAATGACATCAAGCTGTTCGCACTTGCGTTTTCGGCCTTCTTCATCTGCTTCTACACCTTTATCGCGTGAAGCTTACGGTGTGACGTCGGCAGTCAGTCGCACGCCTGATGCAGCTTGTAAGCAAGCCAGGCCGCGACCGGGCTCATCAACGCGACCAACAGCAGCATATTTTCGGGTGTGACACCGGCGATCGACAAAGCCTGTACCGATACCGCACCGATCACCATCGCTCCGGCATTGACGACATTGTTGGCGGCCACGGTCCGCGCGGTCTGATCCTTGGTCACGGTCGTGGTGAGGAAGGCATAGAGCGGCACCACGAACATGCCGCCGCTGACGGCGATGCCCATCAGGACCAGGATCACCATAATCGCCCGCGGCAGTTCGATGAAATCGACCAGGTCGTACAGCGTCCCCGCCGGGGCCGCCGGCCAACCTCGACACAATAAGGAGAAGGCGACGACGAACACCCCCATCACCATCACCGAGGCAGGCCCGTAGCGCGCCGAGGTATGCCCCTTCAGCAAGGCGTTGATGAGCACCGAGCCAACCGCCACGCCGATCGAAAACAGCGCAATCATCAGTGTCGAGACATGTTTGTCGGCAGTCAGTACGTTCTTAGCCAGCGGCGGGAAAATGATGATCAGCACCGCGCCCATCGTCCAGAAAAAGCTGATCGCGCAAATCGCCAGGAACAGGCGTCGGATGTGCATCGTCCCCGAGATTAGCCGCCACGATGCGGTGAACGGGTTGTAGTCGATCTTGAGCTTCGGCCCCTCGCGCGGTGCAGGCGGCACTTGGAAGGCGACCGCCCAGCCAATCAGCGCGACGACAAGCACCGCGATCGCGGCGTGTTCCACCGCCATCACTCCGGCGAGCACCGTGCCGAGTAGGATCGCGATATACGTCGCCGCCTCGACCAACCCGGTACCGCCAAGCACTTCGTCCTCATGCAGATGTTGTGGCAGGATCGCGTATTTGATCGGACCGAAAAAGGTCGAGTGCACGCCGAGGAACAGCACCGCACCAAGCATCAGGCCGAGTCCGACTTGCGTGAAGCCGTATAGCGCCAGCATCATGCCCGCAGCACCGAGCAGCATGATGGCGATTTCGGCAGTCTTTACGATGCGGATGATCCGGGCTTTATCGTGGCTGTCGGCCAATTGCCCCGACAGCGCGGACAGCAGCATGAACGGCAAGATCCCAAGCGCGGTCGCGATTGCGTTGAAATTCTGTTCGGTCTCGGCGCTGTTGTAGATGTGATAGGTGGCGAACAGCACCATGCTCGTCTTGAACAGATTGTCGTTGAAGGCTCCCAGAAACTGCGTCACGAAAAGTGGCAGAAAACGGCGCTCTTTCAGCAAGCCGAGCGCATTGAGCATGATGTCGTCGGGGCCTCGAAATGACGGAACAGGCCCTGTCCATAGACCAGTGGTGATGGCAGCAGCAACCCGATTGTCGTCTCGGTCGCGTGCATTGCGGTGTTGCTGCGGGGTTTCGCCCGCCGCATCGCGCGGCTAGAGCGGGTCGGTGTTGACCTTACCCAATCTGCTCACCTTATCGCGGATCGTCGCGGTCCCGCTGCTGGCATGGTTCCTGTGGTGGCCGGGCTGGGCCGATGGCTATGCCGCCGGCTTCGTTTTGTACTGCCTGATGGGGATCACCGATTATTTCGACGGTTACCTGGCGCGCGCCAACGGAACGGTGTCGAAACTGGGTGTGTTTCTCGATCCGATCGCTGACAAGATCATGGTGGCGGCGGTGATTCTGCTGCTGGTCGGGACTCGCGACGGCAATCCTGCAGTCATCCAGGGGGTGCATCAGATTGCCGCGTTGATCATCTTGCTGCGCGAAATCGCGGTCTCGGGATTGCGCGAGTTCATGGCGCAGTTGCAGGTCTCGGTCCCGGTCTCGAAACTGGCGAAGTGGAAGACGACGCTGCAACTGGTCGCACTTGGCGCTTTGATCTTGGGCGGCGCCGTGCCGTTCTATCCGTGGGTCGCGCAGGTCGGTCTGGTCGCCTTGTGGGTCGCCGCGGCGCTGACAGTCATCACCGGCTGGGATTACCTCCGCGTCGGCTTGAAACATATGGATTGAGTCCGTGGCAATCGAGATAGTGTATTTTGCCTGGGTCCGCGAGCGGATCGGGCGGGGCAGCGAAATCGTCGATCCGCCGGCCGAGATCGACACGGTCGCGGCCTTGATTGCGTGGTTGTCGGCGGGAAGCGCCTTGCATGCTGAGGCGTTCGCGGATCGGACCCGGTTGCGGGCGGCGGTCGATCAGGTGTTTGTCGGGCTGGATGCTAAGGTGCTCGGCGCCCGCGAAGTGGCGATCTTTCCGCCGGTAACGGGCGGATGATCACGGTTGAACCAACGCCGATCGACGCGGGTGTCGAATTTGCGGCAATCGCAGTGCGCGGGGCGGGGGGCGTTGCAACCTTTGTCGGTCTGGTGCGCGCGGATGACGGCGTCGCGACATTGGAACTCGAACATTATCCCGGTGCGACCGAGGCGGCTTTGGCTGCCCTCGCGGCGGAAGCGGTGGAGCGCTGGGCGCTGATCGACGCACGGATTACGCACCGCGTCGGCGTCATGGTCCCGGGCGACATCGTCGTTTTCGTCGGTACGGCGGCCGCGCACCGCGCGGCGGCGCTCGAGGCTTGCGCCTTTCTGATCGACCGGCTCAAGACCGATGCCCCGTTCTGGAAGAAGGAGACGCGCGGGGACGCCGCGACTTGGGTAGAACCGCGCGGCAGCGACGATGCCGCCGCCGCGCGGTGGAGTGCTTAGAGCGTCGGCAGCACGACGCCGTTGACGACATGGACAACGCCGTTCGACTGCTTGACGTCAGGCGTTTCGATGAAGCTCTTGTTGCCGTTGACGTCGGTCAGCTGAACCGCCGTCTCGCTGACATCGAGCGTCAGCGGCTCACCTTCGACCGTGGTCAGCACGACCTTGCCGCCACTCGCCTTCGCTCTTTCCTTAAGATCGGCGAAGGTGATCGTCCCGGGCACCACGTGATACGTCAGCACCTTGGCGAGCGTCGCCTTGTTCTCGGGCTTCAACAACCTGTCCACTGTGCCCGGCGCAAGCCGCGTAAAGGCATCGTTGGTTGGCGCGAACACCGTGAACGGGCCTGGGCCGGACAGCGTGGTCGCCAGGCCCGCTGCCTTAACCGCGGCAACCAGCGTCGAGAGGTTGGGGGCTGCGGCGGCGTTGACCGCGATCGGCTTTGTAGCGTCCATCGCAACGCCGCCAACGGTCGGATTTGCAGCGGGTGCAGCGGGTGCCGCCGTCGTCGGTGCCGCAGCGGCTGGATCTGCCGCCGTCGGTGCGGTGGTCTGTGCGGTCGCCGCCGTTGCGATCGACAATGCGCCGGCGAATGCGGCGCTCAAGTACAGCGTGTTCTTGGAAGTCATGATGTTCTCCACTCAATACGGGCGCGTCCAAGTGGGACGTCGCAAGGGAGATACGGGTGAGCGACGATTTGGTTTCCTAAGCAGCCTCCGCCAGCGCAGTCGCGAGCAGTTGGAAGTCCTTTTCGCGCGGCGATCCGCGACGCCAGACAAGTGCTATCCGACGCGAGGGATTGGCGGCGTCGAGCGGCCGCGCGACCAGCCCGGTATGGTCGAGAATGCCGGCTTTAAGCGCCATTTCGGGCAGCATCGTCAGCCCCAGGCCATTGTCGATCATCTGCACGATCGTGTGCAGCGACGTCCCCATCATCGTCGCTTCGGCGCGCAATTCGGGGCGGGCACAGGCCGAGAGAGCGTGATCCTTCAGGCAATGCCCGTCCTCGAGCAGCAGCAAGCGCGTTTCGTCGATTTCGGTCGCGGGCATGGCAAGCGCGACGTTGCCCATCTCGCCGGGCTGTCCTGCGATGAACAATTTGTCGTCGAACAGGAATTGGGACGCCACCTCACCGCACGCATAGGGCAAGGCGAGCAGCACGCAATCGGCGCGTCCGTGGTGCAGCCTCTCGCATGCGGGTCCGCTCGGCTCCTCGCGCAGGAACAGCTTCAGGTCGGGGTAATCCCGCCGCAAGCGCGGCAGGATGCGCGGCAGCATGAACGGCGCGATCGTCGGGATGACGCTCATGCGCATCTCGCCCGACAAAGGGCGTCCGGCGGCGCGCGCCATGTCGCCAAGCTCTTCCGCCTCCCGGAGCACGCCGCGCGCCTTGTCGGCGATTCGGTCTCCAAGCGGCGTAAAGCGCACCACGCGCCGGGTGCGTTCGACCAGGACTACGCCGATCAGCGTTTCCAGCTCGCGAATTCCCGCCGAAAGCGTGGATTGCGTGACGAAGCACGCCTCAGCCGCCCGTCCGAAATGGCCTTGGTCCTGTAAAGCAACCAGATATTGCAGCTGCTTCAGCGTCGGCAGGTACGTCGCCATTTATCGCTCCACTCGATCAACAACGAGTAAATAACCCATTGGATCGATAATAAACAGACCCTATATGCAGCCTGGCGAAGACGGCGAAGCACGCCGCGTGCGAGGATGTCGAACAAGGCCCCGTTTCATCAGGAGGCCACGATTATGCTTACCATCGGCGACAAGCTCCCCGACTTCACCGTCCCCGTCCAGCAGGGCACCAACGCGCTTCCAGCCGGTGAGACGCTCAGCCAGGACGCGTTCCCCGGCAAGTGGAAGGTGCTGTTTTACTGGCCGAAGGATTTCACCTTCGTCTGCCCGACCGAGATCGTCGGTTATGCGAACCTGAAGCAGGACTTTGAGGATCGTGATGCCGTTCTGATCGGCGCATCGACCGACACCGCACACGTCCACCTCGCCTGGCGCAAGTCGGACCCGGATCTGGCGGCAGCCGATTTCCCGTGGCTGGCGGATAACGGTGCGACGCTCGCATCGGCGCTCGGCATTCTCGACAAGAACGAGCATGTCGCATTCCGCGCGACCTTCATCGTCGATCCCGACAACATCATTCAGGCGGTGCAGGTCAACGGCCTGAACGTCGGCCGCAACCCCGCCGAGACGCTGCGCGTGCTCGACGCGCTGCAGACCGATGAGCTGTGCCCGTGCAACTGGAACAAGGGCGACGACGTCCTCCAGCTCGCGGCGTAAGCAGCGCAAATTCCCCTCCCGCTCGCGGGAGGGGTTAGGGGAGGGGCGTGCCGTAATCGGAGCGCCCCTTTTCTATGTCAGACACTCCCCCAAACCTCTCCCGCTTGCGGGAGGGGCGTTAGAAAGAGAATTCCATGTCACTCAAGGATTTCGCCGGGGCGCTCCCGGATTTCGCCAAGGACATCCGGCTCAACGTCGGGTCGCTGCTCAACGAAGCGCATTTGCCCGACCAGCAGAAGTTCGGCCTGCTGCTCGCCTGCGCGCACGCCACCGGTTACAAGCCGCTGGTCGACGCCGCCGAGCTCGAATGCGCGCCAAAGCTGTCGCCCGAAGCGGCCAATGCGGCGCGCGGCGCGGCGGCGCTGATGGCGATGAACAACGTCTATTACCGCTTCACCCATCTGGCCGGGAATGACGAATATCAGCGGATGCCCGCCAAGCTGCGGATGAATTTGATCGGGCAGCCCGGCATCGACAAGGTCGATTTCGAACTTTTCAGTCTGGCGGTCAGCGCGATGAACGGCTGCGGCATGTGCATCGACAGCCATGAGCAGATCCTGAAAAAGGCCGGTGTTACCGCCGAGGCGATTCAGACTTCGGTGCGGATCGGCGCCGTGATGAAGGCCGTCGCGACGGTCCATTCGGCGTTGAGCTAAACCCGACCTTAGGCGAGCGCCGCCCAGATCGAATAGGCGCTCGTCACGGTCAGCAGGGTGCCGACCAAACCCATCAACGGGCGTGGCGGCACCCGCTTGGCGATCACCGCGCCAAACGGGGCGGCGAGCAAGCCGCCGATCAGGATCCCCAGCGTCTGCAGCGTGAAGGCGGCAAACCCCAGCGTCGCGATGAAGGTCGCGGAGATCGTTGCGGTCAGGAAGAATTCCGACGTGTTCACCGTGCCGATCGTGGTGCGCGGCGGGGACCCCTGCACCAGCAGGTTGGAGGTCACCACCGGCCCCCAACCGCCGCCTCCCGCCGCATCGAGGAAGCCGCCTGCGAAGCCGAGCGGTTCGATAATCTTGGGCTCGCGCGGTTCGACCCGGCCGCGCCAGGCGCGGTACAGCAGATACAGACCGATCGCCGCGAGATAGGTCATCACAAACGGTCGCGCGACCGACCCGTCGATGTTGCTGAGGACATAGGCGCCGAGAATTCCGCCGAGCACGCCGGGAATCACGAGCCGCCGGAAAAGTCGCCAATCGACGTTGCGATGCAGAATGTGGCTCACGCCCGATGCTGCAGTGGTAAACGTTTCCACTGCGTGGACGGTGGCCGAGGCAAGGGCAGGGGGCACGCCGAGGAATACCACCAGCAAGGTGCTGTTGATGATTCCGAACGCCATGCCGAGCGCGCCATCGACCATCTGCGCGGCAAAACCGACCAGAATGAACGGGAGCATCACCGCGAAAATCGCTGCAAAATCGACGGTTGAAAGGTCTGGCATGCTCAATCCTGCACCGCGCCGTCAAAATCCCACAAGGTAGATAGGGTTTAGGCGTCCCAAGTTAACGATGGGACGGTTCTTTAATTCGGTGGGCCGACGCCCTAGATAGTCGCAGATACAAAGGGGATACCGGCATGATGGGACGATTGATCGCCTATCTCGATTCGATCAAGGCACGCGACCCGGCCCCCCGCTCGCGGCTCGAAATTCTGACTTACCCCGGCGTATGGGCGTTGGGGTATCACCGCGTCGCACACGCGCTGTTCAAGGCCCGGCTGTTCTTCCTTGCGCGCGCGGTTAATCACTTCTCGCGCTTCCTCACCGCGATCGACATTCATCCGGGCGCGACGATCGGTCGTAATTTCTTCATCGACCATGGTTTCGTGGTGATCGGGGAAACGGCGTTGATCGGCGACAACGTCACCATCTACCAGTGCGTGACGCTGGGCGGGACCAACCCCGACAATGGCGTCGCGGGCAAGCGCCACCCGACTTTGTGCGACAATGTCATCATCGGATCCGGCGCGCAGGTGCTCGGGCCGATCACGATGGGCAAGGGGTCGCGCGTCGGTGCCAATGCCGTGGTAACGCGCGACGTGGTCGAAGGCGCGGTGATGGTCGGCATCCCGGCGCGCGCGACGATGGTCGAGGGCGGCCAGAAGCCGAGCGGCTTCCTGGCGTATGGCACCCCGTGCAGCGAGATGTTCGATCCGGCGACACAGAAGGTCGAATTGCTGCGCTGCGAACTGGAGACGATGCGCAAGCGGCTCGACGCGTTGCTCGCGGAGAATGAGGATCAGCGCGATCGTGCGTGATCCGGTGTTCGCCGTCTGATGGGGACCGTCACACCTTTTCCCGTTCCGCGAGGGGTCGCGCCGCAAATCGGGTTCGAGCGTCTTGAGCTGACGCGGATTCTCGACCTCTATGGCCGGATGGTCGCGGCGGGGCTGTGGCGCGATTATGCGATCGAATTCGCACACGATGCCGCAATCTTCGCCGCCTTCCGCCGCGCTGCAGAACGCCCTGAGTTCCGGATCGAGAAGCGCCCGGCGCTGCGGAACAAGCAGGGGATGTGGGCGCTGATCGGCGAGCAGGGCATGGTGCTGAAACGAGGCCACGAGCTGGGCCCGGTCCTCGCGCCCGTAGAGCGGCGATTGATGAAAATCGTCGACTAGGCGGCGCTGCTGTGACCGGCTCAGGTGCTTGATACGCCTTATCCCGTTCGCCCTGAGCTTGTCGAAGGGCTGCGCGCCACACATCCCACATTGATCGTGGCGCGCAGGGCTTCGACAGCCCCGGATCAGGTCCAGGGCCGAACGGGAAAGCGAATGGATCGCTATATCAGGCCGCCACCATCTGCCCGACGGGCGGCAGGCGATCGCCGATGCTGCCGAGCATCCCGACAACGGTCCGCCGCATCGTCGGCCAAAACGCCGAGAGCGTCAGCAGTGCCGACCCGATCACCAGCGCGGTGAATGCCCAGGCAAGTTCGACCGCGCCCGCATTCTGGAACAGCGCATACATCGCATAGAGCACGTAGACGAGGCTGGAGACGAGCAACGCGCGCCGGTCGACCGCCAGCGCGACGAAGGCGAAGGCGAGGTACAGCGCGAGCACGATCAGCGCTGTACCGATGCCGATCTCCCCGCCGAACACGCCGAGCATGTGGAACACCGGATGCGCAATCATCGGTGCGGCGGCGAGATGAAGCCAGAAGGCGACATCCGAGCGGCGTGTCCGGCGTTCACGGTCGGACATGTCCCAGCGCATCGCCAGCGCGAACACGGCGACGCCGCAGACCAGTACCAGCGGATAGATCGCGTCCTTGTTGTCCGGGATTGCCGCCATTACCAGCCCGACGACGACCGCGGCTGCTGCTGCTGCGCCTGCAGCAACGGTGATCGGCACCATGAAGCGCCGCCAGTGCAGCCACGCGGCCGCCGTCGCCACCAGCGCGATGCCCGCACCGATTGCGGCATTGGTCGAATCGGAGAAATCGGGCCGCAGTTCGACCAAAACACCGATCAAGGTCGCTGCGACGCCACCGACGAAGGCGAGAAGGAGTAAGATGCTCGGCAGCGCCATGCGGCGCGCGCGCGTGAAATATTCGGCAAGCGACCAAGCGGCGACCGCGACCAGCGCCCCGGCCAGCGGCGTCGTGATCGACTTGCCGATCCACGCAACTGCGGTCAGCACCAGCGCCACCGCGATCGAGACGAAAATGTCGTTGAAGCCCGAGAGCAGCCGAAAATGTTCTTCGTCGACCGCCGGGGCGGCATTGCTCGCGGCGATGTGGTTGCGCAGCGCAGCGGCGGCCTGGGCACTGATTGCCCCGGCCGTCACCGCGCCGTCGATATCGCTTTCGCTATACATGGTGGTTCCTCCTGTTGATGACAGGAGGAATACCATAGGTGTAATGGTGTAGCAATACAGTGAGTGAGGACGCCCTCAGCCGCCTTGCAGCTTCTTGAGGATGCTCATCGACTGCTCCGACCCGCTCTGCGGGGTTAGCTCGCCGGTGCGATCGGTGATCTCGGCCCAATGCGCGGCGATTCCCTCGGGCGAGAGCTCGTCTCCGGTCAGCAATTTGCCTTGCGTCAGCGTGACATAGGCAGCCTGGAACACCCCCGCACCAGCACCGATGATCTGGTTGGTCGGGGCGTCCTCCGAGACGAGATAGAGCGCAGCAGGGGCGACCTTTTCGGGGGCGAAGGCCGCAAACGCCTCGG
Source organism: Sphingomonas sp. HMP6 (assembly GCF_013374095.1). Taxonomy (NCBI): domain Bacteria; kingdom Pseudomonadati; phylum Pseudomonadota; class Alphaproteobacteria; order Sphingomonadales; family Sphingomonadaceae; genus Sphingomonas; species Sphingomonas sp. HMP6. Next base: position 702,327 of record NZ_AP022672.1, read on the forward strand.
CCGGGAACAGATCCTCGGTCATCCGCGTGCCCGCGGTCGGGGCGATCGTGTTGACCTTGATGTTGTTCTTCGCGCCCTCGATCGCGAGCGTCTTGGTCAGGCCCGCGAGGCCGAGCTTGGCCGCGCCGTAATTCGCCTGGCCGAAATTTCCGTACAGGCCCGTCGAAGATGCGGTCATCAGGATGCGGCCGTAATTTTGCCCGCGCATCGTGTCCCACACCGCCTTGGTGCAATTGGCCGATCCGTTGAGATGCACGTCGATCACGAGTTTGAAATCGGCGGGCTCCATCTTGGCGAAGCTCTTGTCGCGCAGGACACCGGCGTTGTTGATCAGGATGTGAACACCGCCCCACTTGGCCTTCGCTTTGGCGACGAGCTCTACCATATGCTCATATTCGGTGACGCTGCCGCCGTCCGACATTGCTTCGCCACCCATTGCCTCGATTTCCTCGACGACCTTAAGAGCAGCGTCAGAATGGCCTGTGCCATCGCGTGCGCCGCCGAGATCGTTGACCACCACCTTGGCCCCGCGCCGCGCGAGTTCGAGCGCATAGGCGCGGCCCAAGCCACCACCGGCACCGGTGACGATGGCAACCTTGTTGTCGAAACGAATGGACATGAGCGGACTCCTCAAAAAATCGGTTGAGGCGTCCTAGGCGATTGTACGCGCGGTGCAAGCCACCGCCATACCGCAGACACGAAAAGCCGACGCGCGGAGTCCGCGAGTCGGCTCGGTATGCTTAAACGTGGGGTGAAAAACTTCCGCGAAATCTCAGCGCTTGCGCGGAGGGCGCGGCGTCGAATGCAGCCGCTCACCACGCGCGTTCGAACGCTCGGTGCATTGATCGACGACGGTCCGCGAACACATCGGATAGGAGCCCGTAGCGGGCATTGGTGCCGCTGGAGCCGCACCCGACATGTTGGCGTCTGGCGTCGTCATCGGGGTAGCTGGCGGCGTGGGAGCCATCGCTGGATCGGCGGGCTGTGCCGGCGGCGCGGGCTGCGTCATTGCGGGGTCTTGCGCGGGCGCGGGCATCGTCTGCGCGAGCGCCGGGGTGGCGACGGCGGCAGTGAGGGCTGCAAACATCATGAACTTCATGGGGAGTCTCCTGCGAACGGGCAGCATTGTGTGCTGCTCGCCCGCTCAAACGCACATGCCCGCGCATGGCTCCCGCTTTTCTTTACGCTCCCGAATCGAGCGCGTAGCCCGCCGAGCGCACGGTCCGGATGATATCGGGCCGTTCGCCGCGATTGATCGCTTTGCGCAGGCGGCGGATGTGGACGTCGACCGTGCGGCTTTCGATGTCGCTGTCATGCCCCCATACCGCATCCAGCAAGCGCTCGCGGCTGAACACCCAGCCGGGATGCTCCAGGAAATGCTTGAGCAAGCGGAATTCGGTCGGGCCGAGCGGGATTACCTCGCCCGAGCGGCGGACCTTATGGCCGACCGTGTCCATCTCGATGTCGGAATAGGTCAGCTGCTCGCCCGCCAGCGCCGGGCGAACGCGGCGCAGTACCGCGCCGACACGCGCAACCAGTTCGCGCGGGGAGAACGGCTTGGTGACGTAATCGTCCGCGCCGGTTTCCAGCCCGCGCACGCGATCCTCTTCTTCGCCGCGGGCGGTGAGCATGATGATCGGCACGTTCGCGGTTTCGGGCATCCGGCGCAGCCGGCGGCAGACCTCGATGCCCGACAGCCCTTCAACCATCCAGTCGAGCAGCACGATGTCGGGCGCATTTTCCTTGGCCAGCAGCAGTGCTTCCTCGCCATCGGGGGTTTGCGTGATCTCGAAATCCTCGCGCTTGAAATGCCAGATCAGCAGCTCGGCGAGCGCCGCATCGTCTTCCACCAGCAACATTTTGGCTCGTGCCATGTCGTTCGCTCCTTCAGGTCGTGGGCAGCTTAAGTAGTGGGCAGGGCGCCGCGGTCGCGCTCGGCCATGTGCGTGCCGGTCGCCGCGAAATAGATCATTTCGGCAATGTTGGTCGCGTGGTCGCCGACGCGTTCGAGGTTCTTGGCGACGAACAGCAATTGCGCGACCTGGCCGATCGTCTTGGGGTTTTCCATCATGTGGGTGACCAGCACGCGGAACAGGCTGTTGTAGAAATCATCGACTTGCCGGTCGCGATCGCACACTTCGACTGCCGCCTCGGCATCGCGCGCGGCAAAGGCGTCGAGCGCGTCGTGCACCATCTGCACCGCCAACGCCGACATGGCGGGGAGGACCGAGAGCGGCTCGATCTCGCCGTGGCTTTCGATCAGCGGCACGCGCTTGGCGATGTTCTTGGCGTAATCGCCGATCCGCTCCACCACGCCGGCGATCTTCAGCGCCGCGACGACCTCGCGCAGATCGTCGGCGAGCGGCGCACGCAGCGCGATGATCCGCACCGCCAGCGCCTCGACCTCCATCTCCAGCGCGTCGATTTTCTTGTCGCCTGCGACGATCGCGCGTGCGCCCTCCAGATCGTGGCGGCGCAGTGCCTCCATCGCGGCGGCAATGGCGTGTTCGGCCAAGCCGCCCATTTGCGCGATCAGTCCGCGCAACTGCCCGATCTCGTCGTCGAAGGCTTTCACTGTATGGTCGTTCAAGGGCATGTCCTATCAGCCGTACCGGCCGGTGATGTAATCTTTGGTCCGCTCCTGGCGGGGATTGGTGAAGATGTCCGAGGTTGCGCCATATTCGATCAGCGTGCCCAAGTGGAAAAAGGCAGTCCGCTGCGACACCCGCGCCGCCTGCTGCATGTTGTGCGTGACGATGACGATGGCATAGCGGCCCTTCAACTCGTGGATCAGCTCCTCGATCTTGGCGGTCGCGATCGGGTCGAGCGCCGAGCACGGCTCGTCCATCAGGATCACTTCGGGATCGACCGCGATCGCGCGGGCGATGCACAGGCGTTGCTGCTGGCCGCCCGACAGCGCGGTGCCGCTTTCGGTCAGCCGGTCCTTGACCTCATCCCATAGGCCAGCGCGGCGCAGCGACTTCTCGACGATCTCGGCGAGTTGCGGCTTGTTCGCGGCCAGGCCGTGGATGCGTGGCCCATAGGCGACATTCTCGAAGATCGATTTGGGGAAGGGATTTGGCTTCTGAAAGACCATGCCGACGCGGGCGCGGAGCTGCACGACGTCCATCTCGGGCGCGTAGATATCCTCGCCGTCGAGCGTGATGTCGCCCTCGACCCGCGCCGAGGCGACCGTGTCGTTCATGCGGTTGAGCGTGCGCAGGAAGGTCGATTTGCCGCAACCCGACGGGCCGATCAGCGAGGTGACCTGATCCGCGTCGAAATCGAGCGAGACGTCGTTGATCGCCTGCTTCGCCCCGTACCAGACGTTGACGTGGTGCGCGGCGATCTTGGGTTGGTTCGGAATGGTCACCAGCGAGTCTCGAATTTGTTGCGGAGGTAAATCGCGAAGCCATTCATCGCGAGCAGGAAGACGAGCAGGACGATAATCGCGGCGCTGGTCTTTTCGACGAAGCCGCGGTCGATCTGATCCGACCATAGGAAGATTTGCACCGGGAGCGCGGTGGCGGGATCGGTAATCTTGCCCGGCGGGGAGGCGATGAAGGCGCGCATCCCGATCATCAACAGCGGCGCGGTCTCGCCCAGCGCGCGGGCCATTCCGATGATCGTGCCGGTCAGGATGCCGGGCAAAGCCAGCGGCAGGACATGGTGGAAGACGACCTGGATCGGGCTCGCACCGACGCCAAGCGCCGCATCGCGGATCGAGGGCGGCACCGCCTTGATCGCGTTGCGACCGGCGATCACGATCACCGGCATCGTCATCAGCGCGAGCGTGAGCCCGCCGACGAGCGGTGCCGAACGCGGCAGGCCGAAAGTGCCGAGGAACACCGCCAGGCCAAGCAAGCCAAAGATGATCGAGGGCACGGCGGCGAGATTGTTGATCGAGACTTCGATTAGATCGGTCCAGCGGTTCCGCGGCGCATATTCCTCAAGGTAGAGCGCCGAGAGCACGCCGATTGGGAAAGCGAGGATCAGCGTCACGAACATGGTGAAGAGTGAGCCCTTGAACGCGCCCCAAATCCCAGCGCGGGTCGGGTCGTTCGAATCGGACGCGGTAAGGAAGGGTACGTTAACGCTGGTCGAGAGCGCGTTCTTGCTGCGCAACTGCGCGACGATCGCCTCGGCAGCGGGATCGCCCTGGCGCTTGGCCGCGACGTCGATCATACCGCCGGCGGGCACCCAGACCGTTGCGCGCGTGCCCAGGATCGCGGGATCGCGCTTCACCGCCGCACGCACGCTCAGCCACGCGCCGTCGGAGAGCAATTTGCCGCCATCCTTGCCGTAAGCGGCGACGGCGGCGGCGGCGGTCGCTTGCTCGATCCCGGCGCCTGCAAGCGCGAGATCCGCACCCGGACCGGTGAGCCGCGCCACGTCGAGCGTCAGGCCGGCGCGCGCGAAATCGATCGGCAGCGCAATCTGGGTCTGCAGGAAACCGCTCGCGCCGTTGACGATCATCGTCACCAGCAACACCGCGAGGAAACCGGCCGACATGACGACCGCTGCCAGCCCCATGAAACGGAAGCGCCGCTCGGCACCATAGCGGCGGCGGATACGGCGCTGCATCGACGTGGTGCGCCAGTCGGTCGGCGCACGCTCGGCCGGTTCCGCCGCAGTGACGGGGATGCCAGGAACCAGCGTGTCACTCATAAGCTTCGCGATACCGTTTCACGACCGTCAGCGCGACGATGTTGAGGAGCAGGGTGATGACGAACAACGTCAGCCCCAGCGCAAAGGCGGCGAGCGTCTTGGGGCTGTCGAACTCGGCCTCGCCGGTCAGCAGGTCGACGATTTGTTTGGTGACCGTCGTCGCGCTGGCGAAGGGGTTGAGCGTCAGCGTGGCGACGCCACTGGCGGCCATCACCACGATCATCGTCTCGCCGATCGCGCGGCTGACCGCGAGCAGAACGCCGCCGACGACGCCGGGCAGGGCGGCGGGCAGCAGCACCCGGCGGATCGTCTCGGACGCGGTCGCGCCCATCGCGAGGCTGCCGTCACGCATCGCCGCGGGCACGGCAGCGAGAGAATCGTCGGCCATCGAGGACACGAACGGGATGATCATCACCCCCATCACCAATCCGGCGGCGAGCGCGCTTTCCGAACTGGCATAGGTGATGCCGATCGACACCGCGAAATCGCGCACCGCAGGCGCCACCGTCAGCGCGGCGAAATAGCCGTAGACAACAGTGGGAACGCCCGCGAGCACCTCAAGGATCGGTTTCATCCACCGCCGCGCGGTCGGCGTCGCATATTGCGTCAGATACACCGCGCTCATCAGCCCGAACGGGATCGCTACGATCATCGCGATCACCGCGCCGATGAAGAACGTTCCCCAGAACAGCGGCACCGCGCCGAGCGTCTTGCCCGGATCGGCGGGATCGATGACTTGCGGGCTCCAATGCGTTCCGAACAGGAAATCGCCAATGGGTACAACGCTGAAAAAACGCCATGATTCGAACAGCAGCGAGGCGACGATGCCCATCGTGGTCAGGATCGCGATCAGCGATGCGCCGAGCAGGCCAGCCATCACGACATGCTCAATCTGGGTCCGCGCGCGGAAATCGGGGCGGACCCGTGTGTAGGCGAAGGCACCGCCGGCAAAGGCGAGCAGCAACGCCGCGGCGCTGCCGATCCAGTCGAACCGGCTCTGCGCGACGGCATAAGCGGGGGCGAGCTTTTGCGACAGCGGGTTGAACGCGCCGAAGCTGTTCCCCGCCGCCAGGTTGCGCGCTTCGGACAGGATCGCGGCGCGGTCGAACCCCGGCGGCGGCAGTTGTGCGGCGGCGGGATCGCGCAGCACGCGATCCGTCACCAGCGCAGGCGAAGTCGATGCCCATATGGTCAGGAACAGCGCCGCAGGGAGCATCGTCCACAAGGCGACATACCCGCCGAAATGCGACGGCAGCGAGCTGAACCGCGCGGTACTGCCGCGGCGGAAGCCGACCGCGCGCATCCGCGCGGTCAGCCAGCCGATCAGGCCCAGTCCCGCAATGACCAGAAAAAGCGCGAGCACCGACATCGCTATTGCAGCTGCGCCGGATCGAGCGGCGTCTCCGCCTTGACGATTTGCGCGCTCAGCTTGCGCACGTCCTCGGGCGCCGCAATCAGCCCCTTGGCGACGAGCGGGCCGCTCGGGTCCCACGCTTTTGCGTACAGCCCAAGATACTCGCGCAAGCCCTTGATCGCGGTGAGATGCGCTTTCTTCACATAAAGGAAGAGCGGGCGCGATCCGGGGTACGCCCCGCGCGCGATCGTCTCATAGGTCGGCTCGACCCCGTTCAGCGGCACGCCGTTCAATTTGTCCTTGTTTTCCTCGAGGTACGAATAGCCGAAGATGCCGATCGCATTGGGGTTGGACTGCAGCTTCTGGACGATCAGATTGTCGTTTTCGCCGGCATCGACATACGCACCGTCCTCGCGGATCGCGGTGCAGCGCTTGGCGTAGCCGGCCGGGTTCTTCTCCTTACTCTCGGCGAAGGACGGATCGATGGCATCGCACCCGCGCGCCAGGATCAGCTCGGCCAGCGCATCGCGCGTGCCGCTGGTTGAGGGTGGGCCGTAAATTTGGATCGGGATCGCCGGGAGCGCCGGGTTCACGTCTTTCCATGTCTTGGCCGCGTTGGGCTGGCCCATCGGCGTTGCGGCGAGCGCCTTGTACAGGTCCACCGCCGTCAGTTGCAGCTTCGGTCCCGATTTCGATTCGGCAAAGGCCACGCCGTCGAGCCCGATGTGAATCTCAAGAATCTCGTTGACGCCGTTCGCCTTGCACGTCGCATATTCGCTCGCCTTCATCCGGCGCGATGCGTCCTCGATATCGGGATGCGCGGCGCCGATTCCAGCGCAGAACAGCTTCATGCCGGCACCCGTTCCGGTCGCCTCGATCGCGGGGGATTTCACCCCCGGCGTCGCGTTGACGAGCTGTTCGGCGACGATCGTGCTGAAGGGAAATACCGTCGAGGATCCAACGACGGTGATGTGATCGCGCGATCCGGCGCCACCGCCATTGGCCTGATCCTGGCATGCGGCAAGCGCGAGCATCGATGCGGCGCATGGAAGGAGCGACAGTGTTGCAGCGATCCGGTTCATGGAATTTCCCCTACGGGCGTCACCTGCCCCGGAGTCGCGGTAACAGGGCGACGGGCACCCTGTGTGACACTCGCGTTACCGTTTGATGACAGGGTCCGCTTGGGCAGGAATATGCGCGGGGAGCATTACCGTAATCGTCGTGCCCGTGCCCATAATGCTCGCCACGTCGAGCCGCCCGCGATGCCGCTCGACGATATGCTTGACGATCGCGAGACCGAGCCCGGTCCCCCCGGCGGCGCGGCTGCGGCCGGGGTCGACACGGTAGAATCGCTCGGTCAGGCGGGGGACGTGCTCGGGCGCGATGCCGTCGCCTTCGTCCGCGACGCTGATCCGCACCATTCCGGCGGGATCGCGCCATAGCTTCACCGCGACCGGCGTATTCGGCCGTCCATATTTCATCGCATTGCCGATGAGATTGTGGAGCATCTGGCTCAATTGCGCGCGGTCGCCAATCACCGGCGGGACGCCCGGATCGATCGTAGCGACGATATCGTTGTTGCGCCGGTCCTGTCCGTCGAACAGTTCGGAGCGGACTTCGCCGATCAAAGCGCCGAGATCGACCGCGCGATCGGGCAGGCGATATTTTTCTGCTTCGATCCGGCTGAGCGAGATCAGATCCTCAACCAGCCGCTGCATCCGCCGTGCTTCGTCGAACATGATCTTCAGGAATCGCGCGCGCACCTCCGGGTCCGCTCCCGCCTTTTCGTCGCCCAGCGTCTCGATATAGCCGAGGATCGAGGCGAGCGGCGTGCGGAGTTCGTGGCTGGCGTTGGCGACGAAGTCGACGCGCATTCGCTCAGCCGCGTAGTTGCCGGTCTGATCGACCAGTTGCACGATTCGCTGCCCGCCGGCGGCGCGCCCGATGTGCATTTCCCAATGCTGATCCATCGTGCCGAGACCGACCAGATTGATCGGCCCCTGCGGCACGCCCGACATCGGACTGGCGAGGCGTTCCGCGGCACCCGGATGGCGTATCGCGACGCGGACATCCTCCCCCACGATATGCTTGCCCAGCAGCGCCAGTGCGACCGTATTGGCGTTGGTCACGCGACCGTCGGCAATAATCAGTACTGGTTCGACGATCGCCTCGATCACTTCCTGGATTGCAGGGGAGGGCGGCGCGGCGGGGACCGGAACGGGGCGCGGTAACTCGATCGGCTGATCGCCGACACCGGTCGCGACCAGCGCCGCGGCGATCCCGCCGACCAAGGTGATCAGCGCCGCCTCGACGCCCGAATCGATCAGGAACACCGCGATCGCCGCGACGAGCACGATGCCGATCGCCGAAAGCGTGCGCGAACCGAATCCCTGCAACATGAAACGGCCCTTAAGGTCCAATTCCAGCCATCACAATGGCGGTGCGCTTCTCGATCGCGGTTGCCCTGGGGCGGTCCGCTGGCGGAAAGATGCTTAACGCGGATAGCCTTGCTTGCCAGCGATTTGCGAATGTGAAAGGGCTAAACGTGATGAACGACGATCTGCCCGAAGCCCCGAATACGACCCGTCGCCGCGCGCTGATGCTCGGTGCCGTCGGGGCGGCGGCGGTCGTGTCGATCCGCCCAGCGTTGGCCGCGACCACGGCATCGATCTCGACGTGTGAAATCCCCGTTCCCGATCCGGGCCGCGCAGGCAGCTTCATCGCGCCAGACGGGACGACGGTGCCGAGCGGCACGCAGGGCGCCTTCGCGCCGCCCAGCCGACCTTTCAAGGGTGAGGAAGTCCGCACGGCGCTTGCCGGTGGGCAATTGCCGGGGACGAGCTACGATCAGAGCCGCGCCTACACCAATTACATCCGACGCCTGCAATCGGGGACGAGCGGCTTCACCTGCTTTGCGTCGTTGCAAATGCCGCGCGGCTGATCCGGTGGAAGATGCGGGCGGGGGGACCGTGTACCGCATGGCACGACCCGAGACGCTGAAGATCGTGCATCTCGATAGTTTTACCGCCGTGTATCACCGCGCATCGGGCATCACCCATCTCATCACGGCGCCTGCGCCTGAGATTCTGGCGACGCTGGGGGAGGCCGGCCTTTCCCGATCGGCGCTGCTTGCGCGGCTGGCGGTGGAGTATGATCTTGGCGATGCCGATGAAGCGGCGTTGCTCGCCCGGCTTGATGAATTGGTCGCGACCGGCCTTGTGTCGACCGCATGAGGCATCACTTCGCCGTGCGGATCGGCCCGGTCGGGTTTCGCATCGGGTCTGACTGGCGCGCGCCGATCGCGCAGCTCGAAAGCCTCTATGCGGCCTATCCCAAGCCGTATGATGGCGTGCCCGATTTCACCGTGCGCCTTTTCGCCGCGCGGCCGTGGCGGCGCTTTGCGCGCGCAGCGGTGATGATCGGCGGCGATTACGTCCTGCCCGAAGCGGCCCCGTTGCCGCTCGCCCAAGGATTGCTCGCCGCCGAGATGGGCATGAATTTGCAAATGGCGCTGGGGCAGCGGCGATATCTGCTGCTGCATGCAGCGGTGGTCGAGCGTGACGGGCAGGCGCTGATCCTGACCGGCGTTTCGGGCGCGGGGAAATCGACGCTTGCCGCCCTGCTCAGCCTGCGCGGGTGGCGGCTGATGGGGGATGAATTCGCGCTGCTCGATCCCGAGACCGGTCTGATCCACGCCTTTCCGCGGCTGATCAGCTTGAAGAATGCGAGCATTGCCACGGTCGCGGCGGAGGTGCCCGAAGACCGCTTTGGCCCGCTGCTGGAGGGGACGCCCAAAGGCAGTATCCGGCATGTCGTGCCTGATGCGACAGCGGTGGCGGCGATGGACGCACCGGCGCGTCCCGCGCTGATCCTGTTCCCGAGCTTCGGCTTCGAGGCGGCGGCGCGCGATGTCTCACCGAGCGAAGTGTTCGTGCGGCTGACGCAAGCCTCGACCAACTACGTCGCGATCGGCGAGCGCGGGTTCGATGCGCTGACGGCGCTTGTGAACAGCGTGCCGGCGCGCGCGGTTGACTATCCGGATACGGCGAGCGCCATCGCGCAAGTGGAGGCAGCATGGACCGCGCGCTAGACGGCTGGCTTCTTGCCGCTGCGCTGCGCGCTCCCGAGAGTGTGCGGACGCTCGATGCGGACGGCTGGACGGCGCTGCTCGCGATCGCGCGGGCGGAGCAGATGATCGGGACGCTAGCGTGGCGGCTCGACGGCGTCGCGATGCCGCCGGGAGTCGCGCGCATCCTCACCGATGCGCGGGCCTCGGCCGAACAGGGGCGCGTCATCGCATTGTGGGAGGCCGAGGCGGCGCGGCGGGCGCTTGCGCCGCTGGGCGTGCCCGTGGTGTTGCTGAAGGGGACGGCGTTCGTCGCGGCGGATTTGCACGCGGGCCAAGGGCGTTCGATCGGCGATCTCGACATCCTCGTGCCGCGTGAGACGCTCGGTGCGGTCGAGGCGGCGCTGCTCGGTGCGGGCTGGGAATGGGTCAAGCCCGATCCCTATGACGACGCTTACTACCGGCAATGGATGCACGAACTGCCCCCGCTGATCCACCGCGACCGCGACCGGATGATCGACGTGCACCATACGATCCTGCCGCGCACCGCGCGGATCACGCCCGATGCGGTGGCTTTGCTGTCAGATGCCGTCGAGGTTGCGCCGGGGCTGTGGACGCTGTCGCCAGCCGACATGATCGTCCACGCCGCGGCGCATCTGTTTGCCGACGGGGATCTAGCGGGTGGGATGCGCAATCTGTGGGATGTCGATCAGTTCTGCCGCGAATTTGCGTTAAATGATCGGCATTTTTGCCTGAGCGTCTATGAGCGGGCGTGGGAGCATGGATTGTTGGCGGCAGTCAAGCGGGCGTTCCGCTTGTGTCATCAGCTCTACGGTACGCCAGTCGTCGGCTACACTACGCCAATAACGATCGATCTTTCTCCGCGTCTTTCGGACCGCGCCTATCTCCGCCGCGTAACCGCGCGCGACGGGTGGGGCAGGGCGACGCGACCTTTTACGCGCCAGGCCTTCTATATCCGCTCACATTGGTTGCGGATGCCGCCGCCGATGCTCGCGCGGCATTTGTGGATCAAGTGGCGCCAGGGTGGCGCCGGGCCAGCGTCAGGCTGACAGCCGCGCGAGCGTTGGCAGCAGGTCGTCGAACGAATCGATCACCGCATCGGCACCCATCTCTTCGACCGGCTCGAGCAGGAAGCCGAAGCTGACCGCGATGCCGGGGATTTCGGCATTCTTCGCTGCCATGATATCATAGATCGAGTCGCCGACGAACGCCGCGCGAACCGTACCGACGGCGCCGCCGCTGCGCCGGATCATCTCGTCGATCGGCGCGCGGTGCGGCTTGGACAAGCCCGGCCCCAGCGTATCGCCGCCGATGATGCAGGTGAACCGCTCGGTCAGGCCGAGATCCGCGAGCAAGCGGAGTGCGAGCGACTCGAACTTGTTGGTAACGATCGCGGTCCGGACCCCCATTCCATCGAGCTGGTCGAGCGCGGCCAGCGCGCCCGGAAACGGCCGGGTATGCACCGACACATGCTCCCCATAATAAGCCAGCATCCGCTTATAGAGCGGGCGGAATTCCTCCGGCGTGCAGCCGCCGGTCGCCTCCAGTCCTTGCGCCAGCATGTGCTTCGCGCCGCCGCCGACCATCGTCTTGACCTGCTCGACCGTCAGCAACGGGCGACCGGCAAAGGCGAGCGTGTCGTTGACCGCGGCGGTCAGATCACCACTGCTGTCGACCAGCGTCCCGTCGAGGTCGAATCCGACGATTTGGAATGAATTCTTCGTCATGTGGTTCCGCCTGACAGGGTTGCTATGGAATTGGCAAGACTGTCGTGGCAGGGCTGTGCGTATGAGCCGACCTCTCGCCGCCATCATCCTAGCCGCGGGCAAGGGCACCCGCATGAAATCGGATCTGCACAAGGTGCTGCACCCGATCGCGGGGCGACCGATGTTGTTGCATTTGATCGCAGCCGTCGCCGCGTTGAAGGCCGAGCGCACTGTCGTGGTGACGGGTTCCGGGCGCGCGCAAGTCGAGGCCGCGGTCTCGCCGCTCGGCATCGCGACCGCGCTGCAGGCCGAGCAGCTCGGCACTGGCCATGCGGTAGCCCAAGCCGAAGCGGCGCTCGCGGGTTTCGATGGCGATGTCCTGATCCTCTACGGCGACGTGCCGCTGGTCTCCTCGGCGACGATGCAGGCGATGATCGATCGGCTTAACGCGGACGACGCGCCCGCCATCGTCGTGCTCGGCTTCCGCCCCGCCGATGCCGCCGCTTATGGCCGGATCATCGCGACCGGCGGGATCATCGACAAGATGGTCGAGTATAAGGATGCGACCGAAGCCGAGCGCGCGGTCGGCTTGTGCAATTCCGGGCTGATGGCGGTGCGCAGCGCCGATCTGTTCCCGCTGCTCGCCCGCGTTGGAAACGACAATGCCGCGGGGGAATATTATCTGCCCGATGTGGTGATGCTGGCGGCGGCCGACGGGCGTCGCTCGGCGGTGATTGAAACCGCCGCCGAGGAGGTTGCCGGGGTTAACAGTCGCGGAGAACTCGCAGGCGTCGAGGCGTCCTGGCAAGCGACGCGCCGCGCGCAGGCGATGGCCGATGGCGCGACGCTGATCGCGCCGGAGACGGTCTGGTTCGCGCATGATACCGTCATCGGGCGTGACGTGGTGATCGAACCCAACGTCTTCTTCGGCCCCGGCGTCAGCGTCGGTGATGGCGCGACGATCCACGGCTTCAGCCATATCCAGGGTGCTACGATCGGCGCGAAGGCTGAGGTCGGCCCGTTCGCGCGGCTGCGCCCCGGTGCCGTGCTGGGCGAGAAATCGAAGGTCGGCAATTTCGTTGAAATGAAGAAGGCGACGCTTGGGCCTGGCGCGAAGGCGAGCCACCTGACCTATCTCGGCGATGCTGAGGTGGGCGCGGACGCGAATATCGGCGCAGGCACGATCACCTGCAATTACGATGGTTTTTTCAAATATAAGACGGTGATCGGTGCGGGTGCTTTCATCGGCTCAAACTCGGCCCTCGTCGCGCCCGTAACGATTGGCGCGGGCGCGATTGTCGGGGCGGGATCGGTCATCACCGCCGATGTGGAAGCGGACGCGCTGGCGCTGGTCCGACCGCCGCAAATGGTCAAGTCGGGCTGGGCGGCCCGCTTCCGCACCGCGATGCTTGCGCGGAAAAGGTCTGGCGAATGATATCGAGATATGATATCAGTATATCATTATGACGCGCATTTTGGCTGATTTGCCCGATGAAGACATTAAGCGGCTCGATCAGATCGCTGCTGATCGCGGCACGTCGCGTGCCGCTGTGCTCCGCGAGGCAGTTTCGGTCTATAACCCGCAAGGGTCCGCATCTGACAAATTGGACTGGCTTGATGCTGGGTTCGGCGCTTGGAAGGATCGAACCGAGATTGGTGACGCGGTCGAATGGCAACGTCGCGAGCGTGCGTCATCGACTCGGCCCTGGGATGACGATTACGAGTCGGTAAAGGCCGAATTTCCGGATCTGTTCGATGCTGAAGACGACCGGCAGCGTCAGATTTACCTCGATATGGTCGCGGGGAAATATCCCAAACCGCGCGGCGCCTGATAATGAACGGTTTTTCGTTCGATACGAACATCATCATCGATGCACTGGCGGGCTACGACATGGCCAAGACTGAAATACTCCGTGCTGTGGAGCAGCATCGCCGGGTATGGACCAGCCGGATGGTGTGGGTCGAGGTCTTGTCGAAGGGTACGCCAACCATGCTTCGCAGCGCCGAGGCGTTTTTGTCGGGATTCAACGTGGATGAGATCGATGCCGAGATAGCCAGCACGGCGGCCTCGTTGCGCCGCCAGCGCCCCCGCCTAAAGTCCCCCGATGCCATTATCCTCGCCACCGCGCAATTGCGCGGCCGTATCCTCGTCACGCGCAATACCAAGGACTTTCCTGCCGAAATGCCGGGAATCCGTGTTCCTTACACCCTGTAGCGAAAGAGCCACCCCATGTGCGGTATCGTAGGCATTGTCGGCAAGGAACCCGTGGCCGAGCGTCTGCTCGACGGGCTCCGGCGGCTTGAATATCGTGGCTACGATTCCGCCGGGATCGCGACCGTGCATGATGGCGAGATCGAGCGGCGGCGCGCCTCGGGCAAGCTGATCAACCTCGCGCGCGAACTGGCCGCAACGCCGCTCGACGGAACCGTCGGCATCGCACACACCCGCTGGGCGACGCATGGCGGGCCGACGACGAACAACGCGCACCCGCACGCCACCGAAGAAGTGGCGCTGGTCCACAACGGCATCATCGAGAATTTCAAGCCGCTGCGCGACGAGCTGATCGCGCGCGGGCGGGTGTTTACGAGCGAAACCGATACCGAAGTCGTCGCGCATTTGATCAGCGAAAAGGTCGAGGGCGGGATGAGCCCGACCGATGCGGTGGCGGAGGTGCTGCCACGCTTGCACGGGGCGTTCGCGCTGGCGATCCTGTTCCGCCAGCATCCCGACTTGCTGATCGGCGCGCGATTGGGGTCGCCACTGGTAGTCGGTTATGGCGAGGGCGAGACCTACCTCGGCTCCGACGCGCTCGCGCTCGCGCCGCTGACGCAGCGCATCTCGTATCTCGAAGAGGGCGACTGGGTCGTCATCACCGGCGACGGCGCGAAGATCTTCGACAAGGACAACATGCCGGTCGAGCGCGCGATCACGATTTCCGGAGTCACCGGCGCGTTGATCGACAAGGGCAATTTCCGCCACTTCATGCTCAAGGAAATCTACGAGCAGCCGATCGTGGTCGCGCAGACGCTGCGGTCCTACCTCCAGCGGATGGAGGAGAAGATCACGCTGCCGATCCCGGAGTTCGATCTGTCGAGCATCAAGCGCGTGACGATCGTCGCGTGCGGCACGAGCTTCTATGCCGGCATGGTCGCCAAATATTGGTTCGAGCAATTTGCGCGCGTGCCGGTCGATCTCGATGTCGCGTCCGAGTTCCGTTACCGCGCGCCGGTGATGGAGCCGGGCGGGCTGATGATCGTGATCAGCCAGTCGGGCGAGACCGCCGACACGCTCGCCGCGCTGCGTCATGCCAAGGCCGAAGGGCAGACCATCGCCGCCGTCGTCAACGTCCCGACCAGCTCAATGGCGCGCGAGGCGGATTTGCTGCTGCCGACGCATGCCGGGCCGGAGATCGGGGTTGCCTCGACCAAGGCGTTCACCTGTCAGCTGGCGGTGTTGGCAGCACTTGCCGCCAATCTCGCTAAGGCCAAGGGGCGCATGACGGCGGCGGAGGAAAAGGCGATCGTCCATCACCTCGCCGAGGCCCCGGCAGCGCTCAACGGCGCACTTGCCTATGACGAGACGATCCAGGCGATGGCGCACCTGATCGCCGGCGCACGCGACGTGCTGTATCTCGGGCGCGGGACCGATTATCCGCTCGCGCTGGAAGGTGCGCTGAAGCTCAAGGAAATCAGCTACATCCATGCCGAGGGCTATGCCGCGGGCGAGATGAAGCACGGGCCGATCGCGCTGATCGACGAAAACGTGCCCGTTATCGTCATCGCACCCTCCGGCCCGTTGTTCGACAAGACCGTCAGCAACATGCAGGAAGTGCAGGCGCGTGGCGGCAAGGTGGTGCTAATCTCGGATTATGATGGGGTGCAGGCGGCGGGCGAGAATTGCCTCGCGACGATCACCATGCCCAAGGTCCACCCGCTGATCGCGCCGCTTGTCTATGCCGTGCCGGTGCAGTTGCTCGCGTACCATGTCGCGGTGATCAAGGGCACCGACGTCGACCAGCCGCGAAATCTGGCGAAGTCGGTCACGGTCGAGTGAAGTGGGACGAGTGACCGACCCACTGGTCGCTGGCGTCGAACTTGGGGGAACAAAGGTCATCTGCGTTCTCGCCAGTGGGCCGGACGATGTGCGCGACCGCGTGACCATTCCGACGATTGCGCCCGACGAAACGCTCGGCGCGGTCGAGCAAGTGCTGCGCCGATGGTCGGGCTATGATGCACTCGGTATTGCAAGCTTCGGGCCGGTCTCGCTCGATTGTAGCGCGCCGAATTACGGTTTTATTACCGCGGCGACCAAGCCGGGCTGGTCGAATACCGATGTTGGCATGCGGCTGGGGCGCGTTGCGGGTGTGCCGTTCGGGTTCGACAGCGACGTGAATGGCGCGGCCCTTGGCGAAGGTCGTTGGGGCGCTGCGCGCGACGTGGCTGATCATGCCTATGTCACCGTGGGGACCGGCGTCGGGGTCGGGCTGGTGCTGGGCGGTGATCCGGTTGCCGGGCTGACGCACCCTGAGCTTGGGCATATCCGGCCGACGCGAGCGCCCGGCGACGCGTGGCCGGGGTCGTGCACCTTTCACGGCGCCTGCGTCGAGGGTCTGGTTTCCGGGACCGCGATTCGCGCCCGTACCGGAGTCGCGGCGCAGGATCTGCCGATCGATGATCCGGCGTGGGACGGGGTGGCGCATACGTTGGCGCAGCTTTGCCACATGCTGGTCCTTACTGGAATTCCGAGACGGATCGTGCTGGGCGGTGGGGTGATGGTCGGTACGCAGCATCTCTTCCCCGCGATCCGCGCGAAGCTTGTCGACAGCCTCGGCGGCTATGTTTCGGCCATCGGATTGCTGCCGATCGATGACTATGTCGTGCCTGCTGCGCTGGGGGGAATGGCGGGGCCGCTAGGCGCAGTTGAACTGGGCGTGCGTGCACTCCGATAAACTACGTGTTTACCCCGCTTTAACCGTATCCGCTTACCCCATTGCAACGGGCCGACGCGCCCAATGATCTTACGGGCGGTGCCGATATGCGAATACTGATCGTCGACGACGAACCGGCCATGCACGATAGCTATCGGCGCAGCTTCGCGCCGGTCTCCGCCGACACCGGCGCGCTCGACGCGATGGCGGCCGAACTGTTCGGTGCCGACGACGATGCGGACAATCCAGACGCCGACCCCCAGTTCGTCCTGACCCACGCGATGCAAGGCCTGGACGGCGTCGCAGCGGTGGAAGCGGCGATCCGCAATGGCGACCCGTACGCGGTCGCCTTCATCGACGTCCGCATGCCACCGGGCATCGACGGCAAGGAAACTGCGGTCCGGATTCGTGCGCTCGATCCCAATATCAACCTCGTCATCGTCACCGGTTTTTCCGATTTCTCGCCGATCGAGATTTCCAAGGCGGCAGGCCCAGCCGACAAGATCTTCTACATCGCCAAGCCGTTCGAAGTGGCCGAGGTCACGCAGATGGCGACCGCACTGGCGCATCGCTGGCAAGGCGACCGCGAATTGGCAACGGCACGCGAAATTCTGGCGGCTCAGGTCGTGCAATTGCAGGAGCAGGGCCACGAACTCGCCGCGAACGAAAGCCGCGCGATCCACATGGCGAACCACGATTCGCTGACGGAGGCACCCAACCGGCTGGCGTTCCGTCGCGCGCTGACCGACCGCGCGCGCAGCACCGCCCAGTTCGCAGTTGCTATGGTCGATCTCGACCGCTTCAAACTGGTCAACGACACGCTCGGCCACCTCGCTGGCGACGAACTCATCCGCACGATCTGCGGCATCTTGCAGGTGCATATCCCCGCAGGTGGTTTGGTCGCGCGGCTGGGCGGCGACGAGTTCGGCTTATTGTTCGATTCCCCCGGCGCGGAAGCTGCCGAGATGGAATGCACGCGCATTTTGAAGGCATGCTCGGGCACATTCAAGGTGCTCGGCAATTCGGTTCAGGGCGGCGCCTCGATCGGCCTGATCGTCACCGAGCCGGGCGAAAGCCGCGATCCGACCGATCTGATGCGCCGCGCCGATCTCGCGCTCAACGACGCCAAGCGCGACGGGCGCGGAATCGTCCGCGTGTTCGACGAGGGCATGGACGAGAATATCCGCCTGCGCCGCGCAATCGAAGGCGGCTTGTCACAGGCAATCGCCAAGGGCGAACTTAGCCTGGTCTATCAGCCGATCGTCGCGCGCGAAGAGCTCGAAGTCGTCGGGTTCGAGGCGTTGCTGCGCTGGAACACCGAGGATCACGGGCCGATCAGCCCGGCGGTGTTCATCCCGATTGCCGAGGAATCGAACCTGATTCACGAACTTGGCGACTGGGTGCTGGCCGAATCGCTCAAGGTGCTGGCGGAATGGCCGAGCCAATATGTCTCGGTCAATTTCAGCCCGCGCCAGTTCCGCCGTCACAATTTCGTCGGCCGTCTGGTTGAAAGCGTGCAGCGCGCCGGCGTCGCGCCGCAGCGGGTGCAGATCGAGATCACCGAAACCGCGATCTTCGACGATGCCGATCGGGCTGCCGACACGCTCTATAAATTGCGCCAAATGGGCTTCCGCATCGCGCTCGACGATTTCGGCACGGGCTATTCTTCGCTCTACAACATTCGAAAATTCGCACTCGATTGCCTGAAGATCGACCGCAGCTTCATCGACGGCATGGGCCGTGAACGCGAATCGGCCGCGATCGTCCATTCGATCATTCATCTCGGTCGCGCGCTGGGGCTTGGCGTGGTCGCCGAGGGCGTCGAGACCGAGGCGCAATTGCAAGCCCTGCGTGTCGCGGGATGTAGCCACATGCAGGGCTATCTCCTGTCGCGCCCGGTCGCGCAGGATGTAGCACGCGGCATCGCCGAAGCCCGTTTCATTGTTGATCCCACCGCGGTCTACGATACCGCTGAGGATGTCGAAGCGGGTCACGGGACGCACGGCTGATGGCACCGCTCCGTTCCGTGCAAAGCGGGGTCAGGGGCAGGGTCGGGCGGTTGCGCAATCCCAGCTCGCTCGGCGCGAAGCTCGTCCTTATCCTGACCGCGGTCGGCCTCGTCGGATCGATCGCGTTGACGGCCTTGCTCGCCGCGCTGATCATCCCGAGTTTCAATCAGTTAGAGACCAAATCGATCGACGCGCATGTCGAGCGGACCCGCGCCGCGCTCAGCGATTTCGCGTCGAAGGTTGAGGGGGCTGTACGCGATTATGGCGACTGGACGTCAAGCTATGAGTATATGGCCCGTCCCAATCGCGAGTTCGAACGCGAGAGTTTCTCGCCGCTCGCCATGGCGAATCTCAACGTCGATGGCATGGCCTATATCGGCAATGACGGACGGATCGCGATCGTGCGCTGGCGCGATGCCGTGCGCAACGTGGATCGACCCGATCAGCGCGCGGCCTTTGCCGCGGCGCTCACGCAGACCGATTTTCGGCGGTTCCTGGGCGCGAAGAGTTCGGGCAGCTATTATCTGCGGCTTGGACGCGAGCTGGCGGCGATCGGCGTGGCCAAGGTGCGCCGCAGCGATGGCACCGGCGCGCCGCGCGGCTATGTGCTGATGGCGCGGCGGATTACGTCGAAGGCACTGTCGGACGTGCTGCAACTGCCCGCGACGCTCGACCTGGATGTCGCGCCGGATGCCAATATGATTACCGCCGCGCGCGCGACCATGCGGATCGCGGTGCCGATCCGCGGCAGTGACGGCCGTGCCGTGGCGAGTGCCGCCTTCACCGTGCCGCGCGACATTTCGGTGCTCGGCCAGCGCATGCTTTGGCTGGCAGTCGCCGGATCTACGCTGTTGCTCCTCGTCGTGCTGGCGATGCTGCGGCGGATGATCACGACGCTGGTGCTGCGCCCGCTGGCGCGCGTCGAAAGCCATATGCAGGTGGTGCGCACTTCGGGGTCGCTTGGCCTGCTGCCGGATGAAGTGCGCAAGGACGAGATCGGCTCGCTCGGCAACAGTTTCAACGCGATGCTGCAACAATTGAAGGACTTGCGCGAACGGCTGGAAGTGCAGAGCTTTGCGCTGGGCAAGAGCGAGAGCGCGGTCGCGGTGATGCACAATGTTCGCAATGCGCTCAATCCGATCAGCACGATCCTGTCGCAGGGCATCGCGCAAGCGCCGCCGATCGACCGCTCCGTGCTCGACCGGGCCATGGCCGAGCTGGCAACCGACGATGTGCCGGGGCCACGCCGTGCAAAGCTGATCGCTTTCGTGACCGCCGCCCTCGACGCCGAGAAGCGGGACCGTGACGCGCGCCGTCAGGAATTGCAGATCGGACGCGAGGCGATGAGTCATGTGCTGGAAATCATCGGCGCGCAGCAAAGCGCCGCGCACGAACGCCCCGCGCTCGAGCCGTGCGACGTGACCGAGATCATCGCCAAGAATGCCACGATCGCGCGCTATTCGGGCGCTGTGTCGATCGCCTTCAGCTTCCCGGCGCATCCGTGCCGGGTACTGGCTAGCCGCATCATCCTGAGCCAGGTGATCGGCAACCTCTTTTCGAACGCGGCCGATGCGATCGCCGCGACGGGCACGGCGAGCGGCTGCATCACCGTGACGATCGAGCACGTCGGCGATACCGCGCGAATCGCAATCCGCGATGATGGCGAGGGCTTTGCCGCCGACCAGACGCCAACCCTGTTCCAGCGCGGCTTTTCCACGCGACAGCACAAATCGGGCGGGCTCGGGCTGCACTGGTGCGCCAATTCGATGAACGCGATGGGCGGGGGCCTGAAGCTGGAGAGTGCCGGGCCGGGCCGGGGTGCGGTCGCGGTGCTGACGCTGGAGCTGGCGGAAGCGGCGGGGCTGGAGCGCGCAGCCTGAGGGGTGCGGGCGGCTCCGTAAAGTCGCAAACGTCACACCAAGCGGGGGTACGGGCCGGCGGCGCATGGCATCGCGCGAACGGTCCGGGACCGCGGAAGTTTAGGCGAAGTTTAGGGATAAACGGCTTTCGCCCTGGCGCGGGATCGCCCTTACGTGTGGCGCGCCGTCGGACAAGGCGCGATCCATGAAGCCAACACGTTCAAAGAGCCCGGCCAGTATGGCATGGCCGCGCGGTTGTAGGACAGTCGATTTCCGCTTTCGCCCCAATTGCAGACATTAAGCTATCATGTCAGTTTAACGCTTTCGAGGCGATCTGGCTAAATGCGCTTACCGATACGGAACAAGGGCGACCGACCCCTCACGATCTTCATCGAAATGCAATGCGATGTGTTTGAGATTCCCGTGGGCGGCGAGGCAATCGTTCGCCTCGCAGACGGTCTCCCTCATTCAGTTGATTTTCAAGATGGTTGGGTGACCATCTGGGATGAAGGTATCAACGCGTCGGTCGAGGTAATTAAAAACAGCGACAAGCGCGTCGATGAAGCACTCTCCCTAGCTCGCACGTGGCTTCACAGATTTGGCGCAGGCGATGAGGCGTTGCTGGTCGACACGGCGATCGAACGATTGGAACCGATCGTCGGATATTTTGGCGCGCGGGATCAGGTTTTTCGTGCCTTTTACAGTGGTTTCTTGAATGATGCCGACTGGTCTTCAAACGATGCAAATCTTGTCGCCAGCCACCGCGCGGGCATGGCCGCTGGTCGGTTCAACGAAATTGCCCGCAAAACGAAAATGTTTCCGGATTTGAGCGCCGCGCCATTCGACACAGATACCGCTCGCTCGGCTTTTGAACGAGCATTGAGCGATGGCAGCTAACACGAATTTCAGCCATTCCCGCTTGCGGCGCAAGGCAGCTTTCCATCACGCTAGAAGGGCAAAATCCCCTCGAGCGTCGCCAGCGGCATCGCGCCGCGGATGAAGCCGCCGTGGCGTAGCACGAAGGTATGCCGCACGATCTCGGCCTGCTGTTCGATACCGTAGCGCTTGAGCGGCAGTCCGGCGCGAATTGCGTAATCGTAGCGGCAGAAGGGATGGCGTCTTAGCGGCAGGTAAATCCCGTTTTGGCTTTGCCAGATATGCGTCAATTCGTGGATCAGCAGGCCCTGATCATCGAGGTTTCCACACGCAAAATCATCGCGATAGCGCGTGCCCTTGGGGTGGAAATGAATGCACCCGGTCGGCGCCATCACGGTCTCGCGTGGTTGGAAAAAGGCCCATTTGCGCTGTTCGATCCGCACCGGCGCATAATCGATCGCGTCGCCGAACACGCTGCGGGCCATGGCGATTTCGGCCGAGGTCAGCGGCCGTGCGCTCATTCCTTGGGCGCGGGCGCACCCGCCGCGATCGTCGGCACGCCGAGGTCGATCCGCTGATTGTTCGAGAAGGTGAAGGTCAGCTTGACCGCGCGCCCGGGCTTGATCCCGGGGTTCATATCGAACAGCATCAAATGCTTGCCGCCGGGTGCGAAGACATTGGTGGAACCGGCACGAACCGGAAAATCTCCGATCGGCGTCATCTTCGCCATGTTGCCCGAGCTCATCGATTCATGCAGCTCGCTCTTTACCGATACCGCGGTGCTGACCGACAGCAGCGTCACGTCTGAGGTGCCGCCGTGGATGGTGAAATAGGCCACTGCCGGGCGGCTCGGCACCGCATTCAGGCGGATATAGCCCTTGTCGACCGACAGCGCGGGCGGCGGCTGGGTGCACGCGGCGAGGGGAAGCAGGGCGACACTGAGGAACCGACGGAACAACGACTTTCTCCCATGTTGGGAACAACACGCGCTTCTGTACGTGCGGTGAAATCTTGCGACAAGCGAAAGCCCCCCTATATCCGCCGGGTGAGTGTCGCGTCGCTTGATCTGAGGGCGCGGCGGAATGGCAATTTTTTGACAGACGGGGGCCCCAGAGGACCAATGGCAAAAGTAATCGGAATCGATCTCGGCACGACCAATAGCTGCGTATCCGTGATGGAAGGCGGCAAGCCCAAGGTCATCGAAAACGCCGAGGGCGCGCGCACCACGCCGTCGATCGTCGCGTTTGCCAAGGATGGCGAGCGGCTGGTCGGCCAGCCGGCCAAGCGCCAGGCGGTCACCAACCCCGAGAACACGATCTTCGCCGTGAAGCGACTGATCGGCCGCCGCTTCGACGATCCCATCACCAAGAAGGACACCGAGCTGGTTCCTTACACCATCGTCAAGGGCCAGAACGGCGATGCGTGGGTGAAGGCAGGCGACAAGGATTACAGCCCGTCGCAGATTTCGGCGTTCACGCTGCAGAAGATGAAGGAAACCGCTGAGGCGTATCTCGGCGAGACGGTCACGCAGGCGGTTATCACCGTTCCGGCCTACTTCAACGACGCGCAGCGCCAGGCGACCAAGGACGCCGGGCAGATCGCGGGTCTCGAAGTGCTGCGCATCATCAATGAGCCGACCGCAGCGGCGCTGGCCTATGGCCTCGACAAGGACACCAACAAGACGATCGCGGTCTATGACCTTGGCGGCGGCACCTTCGACATCTCGATCCTCGAGATCGGCGACGGCGTGTTCGAAGTGAAGGCGACCAATGGTGACACGTTCCTGGGCGGCGAGGATTTCGACAACAAGCTGCTCAATTTCCTGTCGGACGACTTCAAGAAGGCTGAAGGGATCGACCTTACCAAGGACAAATTGGCGCTCCAGCGTCTGAAGGAAGCGGCCGAGAAGGCGAAGATCGAGCTGTCATCGGCAGCGACGACCGAAGTCAATCTGCCCTTCATCACGGCGGACGCGACCGGTCCGAAGCATCTCGTCAAGCAGATCACCCGTTCGGACCTCGAACGGCTGGTTGACGATTTGATCCAGCGTACGCTCGAGCCGTGCCGCAAGGCGCTCGCCGATGCGGGCGTCAAGGCAGCCGACATCACCGAAGTGGTGCTCGTCGGCGGTATGACGCGTATGCCCAAGGTCCGCCAGGTCGTGAAGGACTTCTTCGGCAAGGAGCCGCATTCGGGCGTCAATCCCGACGAAGTCGTGGCGATGGGTGCCGCAATCCAGGCGGGCGTGCTGCAGGGTGACGTCAAGGACGTGCTGTTGCTCGACGTGACGCCATTGTCGCTCGGCATCGAGACGCTGGGTGGCGTGTTCACCCGCATGATTGATCGCAACACCACGATCCCGACCAAGAAGTCGCAGACCTATTCGACCGCGGACGACAACCAGCAGGCGGTCACCATCCGGGTGTTCCAGGGCGAGCGCGAAATGGCGGCGGATAACAAGATGCTCGGCCAGTTCGATCTGGTCGGCATTCCGCCTGCACCGCGCGGCGTGCCGCAAATCGAGGTCACGTTCGACATCGATGCCAATGGTCTGGTCAACGTGTCGGCCAAGGACAAGGGCACCGGCAAGGAGCAGCAGATCCGCATCCAGGCCTCGGGTGGCCTGTCGGACCGCGACATCGAGCAGATGGTGCGTGACGCCGAGCAGTTCGCCGAGGAGGACAAGAAGCGTCGTGCTGCGGCCGAAGCGCGCAACACGCTCGACGGGCTGGTCCACACGACCGAGCGTCAGTTGGCCGACAATGGTGACAAGGTCGATGCAGGCCTGAAGGGCGAGATCGAGGCAGCGATTGCCGCGGCGAAGACCGTTCTCGAAGGTGACGATGCTGAGGCGATGAAGGCCGAGAGCGAGAAGTTCCAGCAGGTCGCGATGAAGCTCGGTCAGGCGATCTACGAGAAGCAGGCCCAGGCCGAGGCATCGCCAGCGGGCGAGGCAGACGCGCCGAAGGAAGACGTCGTCGACGCGGAATTCTCCGAAGTCGATGATACCAAAGCGTAAAAACTGATGCGCACCTCCCGTCATCCGTGCTCTATGTGCGTGGATGACGGGCAGGGCGGGGGCCAAGCATGACGACCGAAGTTGATTTCTACGAATTGCTGGAATGCGAGCGCGATGCCGATGATGGTACGCTCAAATCCTCTTATCGGCGCTTGGCGATGCGCTATCACCCGGACAAGAATCCCGGGTGCAGCGATTCCGAGGCGCGCTTCAAGTCGATCAGCGAGGCCTATGATTGCCTGAAGGATCCGCAAAAGCGTGCGGCCTATGATCGCTATGGCCATGCCGCGTTCAAGCAGCAGGGCGGTGGCGGCGGCGCGCAGGATTTCAGCGCCTTCTCCGATATTTTCGAGAATATCTTTGGCGAGTTCATGGGTGGGCAGCGTGGCGGTGCCAGTGGCCCGCGTCGTGGCGCGGACTTGCGCTACGACATGGAGATCACGCTCGAAGACGCTTTCCACGGCAAAGCGACCGAGATTACGATCGACGTCACTGGCGCGTGCGATGTCTGTAACGGCAGCGGCGCAACCAAAGGCACTTCGGCCAAAACCTGCGCGACATGCCACGGCCATGGTAAGGTGCGGGCGCAACAGGGCTTCTTCGTGGTTGAGCGGACATGCCCATCGTGCCACGGCGCCGGTCAGACGATCGCTGATCCCTGCGGTAATTGCCGCGGCGAGGGTCGCATCGAAAAAACCAAGACGCGCACCGTCAACATTCCCCCCGGTGTCGATGAGGGGACGCGCGTCCGCCTGACCGGCGAGGGTGAGGCCGGCATGCGCGGCGCGCCCGCGGGTGATCTCTACATCTTCCTGCATGTCGCGCGGCACCCGCTGTTCGAGCGCGAGGGGAATACCCTGTTCGCGCGCGCGCCGATCAGCTTCACGACCGCGTCGCTTGGCGGGGAGATCCA
This sequence comes from Sphingomonas sp. HMP6, assembly GCF_013374095.1. Taxonomy (NCBI): domain Bacteria; kingdom Pseudomonadati; phylum Pseudomonadota; class Alphaproteobacteria; order Sphingomonadales; family Sphingomonadaceae; genus Sphingomonas; species Sphingomonas sp. HMP6. The sequence goes on from NZ_AP022672.1 coordinate 727,746, forward strand.
TATTCCAGGGCCGGACGGCGTGCGCCATCCGATCAAGATTCCGGCGGGCACGCAAAGCGGGCGCGAACTGCGTCAGCGGGGTGCAGGTATGCCCGTGCTGCAAGGGCGCGGGCGCGGCGACCTTGTGATCCGTATCGAAGTCGAAACACCGAGCAACCTCACCGGTCGTCAGCGCGAATTGCTTGAGGAATTCCGCGCGACCGAGACGGGCAAGGAATGCCCACAGAGCACGGGTTTCTTTCAGAAAATGAAGAGCGCCTGGGGCTGACCCGGCGCGGGCAGATGGCTCGCCCCTGATGTTAGACTCCCGACCCCAGCCGGGCCGCCCCGACAGAAGCAGGGGCGGTTTGGGCTGATGGGTCAGAGGATCAGGGTGACCTCTACCAACAGCGCGACACCGGCCGCGGCGATCAGGCCGCTGGCCAGCTTTTCGATAATGCGCATCGTTGGGTCTCCGTTTGCCGGTTCGTTCCGGCACCGACACATCTGGAGATTATTACACTTTTGCGCAACTTTGTTACGCGCTTTCGCACATGCAGCAAATGCAATCGTGACCGTTCGAGGCGCGAATCCAAACCTCCAAATGGAGTCTTTGGTGTTCGAAGTTCGCTTTTAGCGCGGCAAATGCAGCGTTAGTGGACCGACCCGCTCGCGTCGCGGATAGGCTGTGTCGATCGCGTCGGCGATGACGGGCGTGAAGCGCTGATCGTAGATCAGATCGCCGCGGTCGCCATGCGTCACGAAGAACCCGAAATCGCCACGCCGGACGTGCGCCGCGAGCCTTGCCTGGTCGTACACGCCCGCGCTGCCCAATTCGGCGATCATCGCCGGTTCCCAGACCACCGCTTGCCCGGCGCGGCGGAGCAGCACCATGTCGTCGCTCACCACCGGCTTCGTACTTGCCCGCACGCGCGCGACCAGCGCCTGCATCGCTGCGCGGTTTTGGGTGCTGGCGGGATCAGGCGCGATCGGTGGATCTAGCATCTGGATCGGCAGGCCCAGCCCGATCAGCAGCAGTAGTACCCCGCTGGGGGCAGATGAATGCGCGGTGGCGGCGCGAATCACCGGCACGATCGCAAGGCCGGTCAGGATCGCGAGTCCGGCGAACCAATCGATCAGATAATTGTCGTTGGCGCCGGATTTCAGGATCATTGGCAGCATCAGCGTCTTGATCACCACCATGAACAGGACGATTGCGCTCGCCGCCAGTCCGCTTTCGGTCGCCATCCGCTCGCGCCACTGCCGCCAGCGGCGTGGATCGAGTCGGCGCCACGTCACGGCGAACCCGATGCCGCCGAGTGCGATCGGCACGATGTTCGCCAGCAGCACGAGCAGCGCCTTAGTCGCATGGTCCCACGCGATCCGGTTGAGATTGTAGAAAATGATGTTGGTGAGGAACGCGGACGCTTGCGTGGCCTGGATCAGGCCGAGCGCGATCAGCGACGACACGATCGCACTGCCGAGCAGCAGCCATGCGGCGCGCGGGCGGGCAACCAGCAGGATCAGGAAGGCGGCGGCGGGGGCGGGCAGGCTGGTCTGGCGGGTGTAAAGCGCGATCGTGAACAGCACGCCCGCGCCGATCGCGAGGCCCGGCCGCTCCACCGCGCGCACGACCAGCACCAGCCCGGCCATCGTGAAGGCCAGCGCCAGCATGTCGATCTGCATCAGCAGCGCCGAGGTGAGCCACAGCGGGAGGGTGGCGAAACTCAGCGCGGTGATTGCCCCGGCGACGAGCCGCACGCGCCGGTCTTCACCCCGCCCAATTGCGCTGCCGGTCACCACGCCTGCCAGAATCGCCGCAATGATCGTCGAAAGGAGCGATACGAGCCGCCCGGCGAAGAGCTGATCAAGCCCTAGCGCTGATGCCGTCGCCGCCGTCACCAGATGATAGACCGGCGGATAATTGAACACGAACGCCGGGAATTCCTGCAGCGGCGCATAGCCCGTGCCGTCGATGATGCGCAGCATCTGCTGCCACACCACGCCCTCGCCATAATCGCGCCCGAACGGATCGGCGAACGCATCCGCCGCGTGCAGGCCGAGCCGCGCCGCCCCCCAGGCAAAAGCGAGCGCGGCCACCGCCAAGGCGGCGCGCGCGATCAGCATCTGCGAGGCGGCGCGCGGTTGGTTCACGCGGTGGCGTCGCCGAACACCCGCGTGAAGATCGTGTCGACATGCTTCAGGTGATAGCCGAGGTCGAACTTGTCCTCGATCTCCGCCACCGAAAGCGCGGCGGTGACTTCGGGATCGGCCTTGAGCAATTCCATCAGCGACAGTGCGCCGTCCGAATCCCACACCTTCATCGCGTTGCGCTGGACCAGGCGGTAAGCGTCTTCGCGGCTGACTCCCGCTTGCGTGAGCGCGAGTAGCACGCGCTGCGAATGGACGAGGCCGCCCATCTTGTTGAGGTTCTTGTCCATCCGCGCCGGATAGACGACGAGCTTGTCCATCACGCCGGTCAGCCGCGCCAGCGCGAAGTCGAGCGTGATCGTCGCGTCGGGACCGATATAGCGCTCCACCGAGGAGTGCGAGATGTCGCGCTCGTGCCACAACGCCACATTTTCCAGCGCGGGGGTGACGTAGCCGCGCACCATGCGAGCAAGGCCGGTCAGGTTTTCGGTCAGGACCGGGTTGCGCTTGTGCGGCATCGCCGAGGAGCCCTTTTGGCCGGGCGAGAAGAACTCTTCGGCCTCGAGCACTTCGGTGCGCTGCAAATGGCGCACTTCGGTTGCGAGGCGCTCGATCGAGGAGGCGATCACGCCCAAGGTGGCGAAGAACATCGCGTGGCGGTCGCGCGGGATGACCTGGGTCGAAACGGGTTCGATCGTGAGGCCGAGCTTCTCGGCGACATGCGCCTCCACGAACGGATCGATATTGGCGAAGGTGCCGACCGCGCCCGAAATCGCGCAGGTGGCGATGTCGGCGCGCGCCGCGACGAGGCGCGCACGGTTGCGGGCGAATTCGGCATAGGCTTGCGCGAGCTTCAGCCCGAAGGTGACCGGCTCGGCATGGATGCCGTGGCTGCGGCCGATCGTCGGCGTCATCTTATGTTCGATCGCGCGGCGCTTCAGCACCGCCAGCAACGCGTCGAGATCGGCGAGCAGCAGATCGCTCGCGCGCGCGAGCTGTACCGACAGGCAGGTGTCGAGCACGTCGGACGAGGTCATGCCCTGGTGCATGAAGCGCGCTTCCGGGCCGACATGTTCGGCGACGTTGGTTAGGAAGGCGATCACGTCATGCTTGGTCTCGCGCTCGATCTCGTCGATCCGCTCGACCTCGAACGCCCCGCGTTCCCAGATCGCGGCGGCGGCTTCCTTCGGCACCACACCCAGCTCCGCCAGCGCATCGGTCGCGTGCGCTTCGATCTCGAACCAAATGCGGAAACGCGCCTCCGGCGTCCAGATCGCGACCATGTCGGGGCGGGAATAACGGGGAATCATTGGGTTTCCTTGGGTCGGCAGGGACGGGCCATCGCGGAATCGGCTCCAAACCACGACAGGCTGCGCGTTAGCAGGGACGGGGCGCGCCTTCAAATCGGCCGAATCGGGAGCGTTTCGACTGCATGGCGGTTGAACATCTTGCGGTACGATCGGTGGTTGCATGAAACGCACTGGTCGGCCCGACCAAGAGTTTTAATCGAACGATGGAGACATCCGATGTTGAAATACGCATTTCTTGCAAGCGCCATGGCTTTTTCTGCGCCTGCTCTCGCGCAGATCGCCCCGGCGCAGGACATGTCGCAGCAAACGCCCCCGACGGCGCCGTCGACGACTGACCCAGCAATGGTGTCGCAACCCGCGCCGCAGACAGCGGCTCCGGCCGAATCGATGGCCGTCCCGGCGCAGGATGCGGTCGCCGCAACCCAGCCGGCCGCAGCGACGCAGGTGGCCGATGTCGTGACGAAGGAATTCCCGAATTACGACAAGAATGGCGACGGGAATCTGAGCGCCAAGGAATTCGGCACGTGGATGGTCGCGCTGAAGACTGCGAGCGATCCATCGACCAAGGCCACGACACCCGCCACGAAGTCGTGGCTGAACCAGGCATTCGCGCAGGCCGATACCGACAAGAACAAAAAGGTGTCGCAAACCGAGCTTACGGGTTTCCTGTCGCAAAAGGGCTAACCCGGATTATTCATCGGGAGCGATAATCGGTGGTGGCGATCGTGGTCTAAGTCTTTGGTTTGGAGTAGAGAAAGGGTGCTTACGCCATCCCTCTGCTCCAGACAGAAAGTGCCACGACCGCCATGGCCGACGATAGTGGGTTCTCCTTCACCTTCCCAGCCATTCGTGGTCGAAAAATCACCGCCGCGTTCGACGGCGGTCGGCTGACGTCGGACGGCGGCGTGCTACTGCTCGCACAGGCCGAGCGGCGGTTGGGGATCGCGGATCGGCTCGCCGCCTGCATCGCTGATCCGCGCGATCAGGGTCGGGTGATCCACCGGGTCGCCGACATCTTGCGCGCCCGCATGCTCGCGATCTCGTGTGGGTATGAAGACGCCAATGATCTCGACGCCCTGCGGCATGATCCAGGGTTCAAGCTGGCGCTCGGCAAACTGCCGGGTGATCCGTTCGGGCTGGCCAGCCAGCCGACGATGAGCCGGTGGGAAAACGCGCCGACTACGCGCGAGTTGATCCGTCTGACCGGTACGCTGGTCGACCTTTATTGCGCGAGCTACCCCGTGCCACCTGCGGCGGTGACGCTCGACATCGATGATACCGTCGACGTCGTACACGGCGCGCAGCAGCTCTCTTTCTGGAACGGCCACTACGGCGAGCGCTGCTTCCTGCCGATCCATGTCTACGACACCGCTACCGGGCGGCCGGTTGCGATGCTGCTGCGCACCGGCAAAACGCCGTCGGGCAAGGAAGTCGCCGGCCATGTTCGCCGGCTCGTGCGACGTATCCGTCGCCACTGGCCCGATACCCGGATCACGCTGCGCGGCGATGGTCATTACGGTCGGCCAGAGCCGATGGCCTGGTGCGAGGCGAACGGAATCGACTACATCTTCGGGCTGCCCGGCAACCGCACGCTCCACGCCGATCCCGTCATCGTTCGGGAAGGCGATGCCTGCGCGACCGACCGGGCATTGCAGGGACTGGTCGAACTAAGGCGTTACGCAGAGACGCGCTACGCTGCGAAAACCTGGGGGAATACCGAACGTCGCGTCGTTGCTCGCATCGAGGCGAGCAGCCTCGGCCTCGACATCCGCCTCGTTGTCACCTCGCTTGCCGAGGGCAGCGCTGAACGGATCTATGACACGCTTTACTGCGCCCGCGGCCAGGCGGAAAACTTGATCAAGCTGCATAAAACGCAGCTGAAGAGCGACCGAACCTCCTGCTGCTCGGCCAACGCCAATCAGATGCGGCTCATCCTTCACACCGCCGCCTACTGGCTGATGTGGGCCGTGCGGCACGCTATGCCCGCAACCGCCACGCTCCGCACCGCCGAGTTCGCGACCATCCGCCTGCGGCTGCTCAAGGTCGCCGCGCGCGTCGTCGAAACCACCAGCCGCATCCGCATCGCCTTCGCAAGCGCCTGTCCCGATGCCGCGCTGTTCCGATCCATCGCGCTCAACTTGCGCACCACGGGACCATGATCGATGCGGCAGTGGCCGCCAAACGAACCCCGCCCATCAACTCCGCCCCAAACTGTGAACCCGCGATGAGACAGGCGCTTGGGACCCATGCGCCCTGCCTGCGGCTACACGACGCCTGCGCTGACCCATCGGCTGAGAAACGCTGCCGGTGAATAGATCAGGCTAAACGCCTGATTTACGAAGGCCGCCGCCCCAAGCCGGGGCGGCGGTTTTTGCGCGTCTGGAGCAGTGTGCGCTTAACGGGGTGCAGCGATCCCGTATGCCCGGAGCTTGTCGAAGGGCTGCTTGACACACTTCCCGAAGCAGTTGTTGCAGGCAGGGTTTCGACAGGCTCAGCCCGAACGGGGTTGGGCTAGGTCAGTACGCTCGAAACGAGCGGGTCACTTGACCGGAGGCAAGGCTATAGCAAGCCCATCGCCCGCAAGCTCGAATGTCCGCTTGCGCCGATGATGATATGATCGTGCAGCGCGATGCCGAGCCGCTTGCCGGCCTCGGCGACCTTTCGAGTCAAGTCGATGTCCGCGCGGCTCGGTGCCGGGTCGCCGCTGGGGTGATTGTGCACCAGGATGATCGCCGCCGAGCCCAGATCAATCGCGCGGCGGATCACTTCGCGCACGTACACTGCGGCTTCATCGATCGACCCGTCGCTCATCACCTCATCGCGGATCAGGACGTTGCGCGTATTGAGGTGGAGGACGCGGACACGCTCGGTCGTTCGATGCGCCATGTCGACGTGAAGATAATCGATCAGCGCTTGCCAGCTTGCTAGCACCGGCTTTGCGCTTGCCTCTGCGCGAAGCAGGCGCAACGCGGCGACCTGCACGATCTTGATTGCGGCGGCGCTCGTTTCGCCCATCCCGGAAACGCGCATCAATGCTTCGGCATCGGCAGTGAACAGCCCGCCGATGCCGCCGAACTCCGCCAGCAGCGCCTTGGCGAGCGGTTTGGTGTCGCGCCGTGGGATCGCAAGCGCCAGCAGATACTCGATCAATTCGTGATCGAGCAGACCCTCGCCACCCTGTTCGAGCAACCGCTGGCGAAGCCGCCCGCGATGTCCGGCATGATCGGGGGCAGGGTTGCTCATCGGTTCCAAGGACTATCTCCCCGCGTGCCGATGCGCAACGGATCGCATGGGAACGCGCAGGGCGCGCGCACAAGAGTTGACACCCCCCGGTCACCTTCCTAAACGGCCCGTGAAACGGCGGCCTGGTTCAGGCCATCGTTGTTCCCCGATGTCCATCGTCGCGGTGCCAACAGCATCGCGGCGTTTTCTTATCAGGATAGCCGCCCTTGGCCGACGACCGCCAGACTGACGATTTGGACGCCCGCATTGCTTCGGCAAAAGCGGCCGGACAGTCGCGCGGTGGCGTGTCGGTGCCGCAAGCCAAGGGCTATGGGCAGGGTTCGAAGGTTCTCGCTCTGCTGCTCGGCGCCTTGTTTGGCGGTGGTGTGATGGGCTGGGCGATTGATCAGTGGCTGGGTACGTCCCCCTGGGGACTGCTGATCGTCCTGACGCTCGCGATTGTCGGGGCGTTCCTCAATATCATGAAGATCTCTAAGGAGCGTGCTGAGTGAGCGCCGGCAAAATCGATCCGATGGAACAGTTTATGGTGGAGCCCGTCCTGGGCCGCCATATCGAGCTGTTCGGCTATGACGTGTCCTTCACCAACTCGGCGCTGTTCATGGTCGTCGTGTTCGTGTTGCTCGCGGTGTTCATCTCGGGCGGTTTGAAGCGCCAGCTCGTGCCAGGCCGCTGGCAGGTTGCCGCGGAAGACGCGGTCAGCTTCATCGACAATATGGTGTCGGTGAACATCGGCAGCGGCGGCAAGAAATTCGCGCCGTACATCTTCTCGCTCTTCTACTTCATCCTGTTCGCCAATCTGGTGGGTGTCCTGCCGCTGTCGATCGTGCCGGGGCTGCACACCTTTGCGGTGACGAGCCATATCACGGTGACCGCGGTGCTGGCGTTCCTGTCGTTTGCGATCGTGCTCGGCGTCGGCTTCTGGAAGCATGGGCTGAAGTTCTTCACGCTGTTCGTGCCGCACGGTGCTCCGCTGTGGCTGATGCCGGTGATCATTCCGGTCGAGTTCGTGTCGTTCATGGTGCGTCCTTTCTCGCTCGCGCTGCGACTGTTCGTCGCGATGACGGCGGGCCACATCCTGCTCGAAGTGTTCGGCAGCTTCGTGGTGCAGGGCTTCAGCGCAGGCGGCGGCCTCGGGTCGGTCGTCGGCGTGCTCAGCTTCATCATGATCGTCGGGGTCAGCGCGCTCGAGCTGCTGGTCTGCGCGATCCAGGCCTATGTGTTCGCCTTGCTCACGTCGCTGTACCTTCACGACGCGGTGCATCTGCACTAGAGTTTTCAACAACCAATCTACCGTATTTCTAGGGAGTTAATCATGACTGATCTTGGTGCAATGTACATCGGTGCCGGCCTGGCAGCGATCGGTGTCGGTCTCGCCGCACTCGGCGTGGGCAACGTGTTCGGCTCGTTCCTTGAAGGCGCACTGCGCAACCCCGGCGCGGCAGACGGCCAGCAGGGTCGCCTGTTCATCGGCTTCGCCGCATCGGAGCTGTTGGGCCTGATCGCGTTCGTCGTCGCGATCCTCATCCTCTTCGTCGTCAAGTAAGAGCGAGCGCGCCCCATGCCGCAGCTATCCCAAATCGGCGAGATCTACGCATCGCAGCTGTTCTGGCTCGCGATCGTCTTCGCGCTGATCTATTTCGGGATCGGCAAGGCGATGGTTCCTAAGATCGAGAAGACGGTCGAAGACCGCAACGCTCGTATCCAGGGGGACATCGCCGCGGCAGAGGGCGCGCGCGCGACCGCGCTCGCGTCCGAGCGTGACTATCAAGCCGGGCTCGAGTCCGCGCGCAGCAAGGCGACGGTCGCGATCGGTGCAGCCAAGCTGCGGGCGACCGCGAGCACCGAGGCCAGTCTGAAGACGAGCGATGCCGCGATGGCGGAGCAACTTGCCACTGCGACCGGCAAGATCGAAACCTCGAAGACCGCCGCACTGGCGGAAATCGAGACCGCGACCACCGATGCGGTCGAGCAGATCGTCGCCAAGCTTTCGGGCGTGGCGGTCGACCGCGCGACTATCGAAATGCGCGTTAAGGCGGAACTGGCACATGGCTAATCCTGCGGTCGAATCGACCACGCTCAACACCGTTGCGCATACCGGCGTGGCCGAGCTGCATCACGAACCCTCCTTCCTGGGCATAACCGCACCGGGCTTCGTAGCTCTGTCGATGCTGGTCGTGATCGGCATCATGATCTGGCAGAAGGTGCCCAAGATGATCGCCGGCGCGCTCGATGCGCGGATCGCGACCATTCGCAACCAACTCGACGAAGCCTCCAAGCTCCGTGCCGAGGCCGAGGCACAACTCGCCGAAGCCAAGGCACGCAATGCGGCAAGCGCTGGTGATGCCGCCGCGATCGTCGCGCAGGCTGAGGCTGAAGCCGCAGCGATGCTGGCCAAGGCGGAAGCCGATCTGACCGATCTCATCGCGCGTCGCCAGACGATGGCCGAGGACAAGATCGCCGCCGCCGAGCGCGGTGCGATCGCCGAGGTCCGCGCGCTGGCAGCCGACGCAGCGGCACGTGCCGCCGCCGCGATCATCGCCGAACGCCACGGCGCCGACGCCGACAAGGCGCTGGTCGACCGTACCATTTCCGGGCTTGGCCGCTTCAACTGAAGCGTGCCGGCCCGCCGTCCGGCGGGTCCATTTCGTTTTGCCACTGATTTCGCTACACAGCGATCAGCGGCGATTCGCGCCGCTTTCTTTTCGAAAGAGGCTCCCCCATGAAGTCTGTCCTTTTTGCTGCGATCGTCGCGCTGACCGCCGCCCCGCTTGCCGCCCAGACTGCGCCCGCACCCGCCGCCCCGGCGGTTGCTGTGCCTGCCGCGCCCGCCGCTGAAGGCACCGCTAAGTTCACGCTCGACACGCCGATCGAAACGATCGCGTCCGATCCTGCCGCCAAGGCGGTGCTCGACGCCGATCTGGCGAACATCACTGCGCATCCGATGTACGATCAGTTCAAGGGCATGTCGCTCAACCAAGTCGCGCCGATGTCGCAAGGCGCGCTGAGCGATGCGGCGCTGGCCAAGGTCAAGGCTGATCTGGCCGCGATCAAGTAAGGGATCGCGCCGGGCAGGGCATCACGTCTTGCCCGGCGTCACCCACCGCCCGCGGTCACGCCAGAGCGCGGGAAGCTCCTTCCAGGTCGGTGACGTATCGGCCTCATACCCCATGACCGCGCCGGTCGCGATGCCGTGGAACGCCCGCATCGCCTGCAGATGCGCGCCGCTGCGCAGATAGGCGAGCATCGCCGCGCGGTCTTGCCACACTGTCAGCGTATGGTGGATGCCGTCGATCAGCCGCGCATCGACTGAAAGGATGCCGGGCGCCTTGCGGGCCTGCGCCATCGAGCGCAGCGCATGCCACCAGAAGCGCGGTGCGGAGAGCGGGCCTTTTAGCTTCAGGCCAGTGATCGAGATATACATGACGGCGCTGTTAGCACCGCGCCGTCGTCGAACCCAGCGATGAAGGCCGTGGCATCTGCCCGCGGGAATGCCTAGATCGTCGGCTATGTCCCGTCCCGATGCTCCCGATCGTTTCAATGAAGAGAAATCGACCTTTGCCGTGCGCGGGGCGGGGGATGCGCCCGATCTGGAGGCGGGGATCGCGGCGATCCGCAACGTGCTCGCGACGCTGCCCGCGCGGCCCGGTGTGTACCGGATGCAGGATGCGCGCGGCGACGTGCTGTATGTCGGCAAGGCCAAGGCGCTCAAGAACCGCGTCACCAATTACACGCAGGTCGAGCGGCTGACCAAGCGGCTGCAGCGGATGGTCGCGCAGACCCGCAGCATGACGATCGTCACGACCAATAATGAGGCGGAGGCGCTGCTGCTCGAAGCGCAGCTGATCAAGCGCTATCGCCCGGCGTATAACGTGCTGTTGCGCGACGATAAGAGCTTTCCCTTCATCCTGCTCCGCGCCGATCACGACTTTCCGCGGATCCAGAAGCATCGCGGGGCGCGGCGGGCGAAGGGGAATTATTATGGGCCGTTCGCCAGTGCGGGCAGCGTCAACAACACGCTCAACGCGCTGCAGAAGCTGTTCCTGTTGCGGAGCTGCACCGATGGCTTCTTCAAGAATCGCGATCGGCCGTGCCTGCTGTACCAGATCAAGCGATGCTCGGCGCCGTGCGTCGGGCGGATCGACACGGAAGGCTATGCCGATCTGGTGAGCGACGCGAAGGACTTCCTCGCGGGCAAATCTACGCAAGTGCAGGCCAAGCTCGGCGGGCAGATGGAGGTCGCCGCGGCGGCGATGGATTTCGAGCTCGCCGCGATCCTGCGCGACCGGCTGCGCGCGCTGACTTTCATTCAGGGCAGCCAGGCGATCAATGCTGAGGGGATGGGCGATGTCGACATCTTCGCGATGGCCAACAAGAACGGTGTGATCGGCATCCAGGCCTTCTTCATTCGTGGCGGGCAGAATTGGGGGCATCGCAGCTTCTTCCCGGCGCACACCGCCGATGTGCCCGAGGATGAGATCCTGACCGGCTTCCTCGCGCAATTTTACGAGGAAGTGCCGCCGCCCAAGACGATCTTCCTCGACCGCGATCTGGACGAGGGCGAATTGCTCGGCGAGGCGCTGGGGGCGGGGGTCGGCTTCAAGGTGACGCTGTCGATGCCGCAGCGCGGCACGCGGCGGCGGCTGCTCGACCAAGCCAAGCGGAATGCCGAGGAAGCGCTCGACCGGCGGCTGGCGGAGAGCACGACGCAAGCCAAATTGCTGCGCGAAGTGGCGGAATTGTTCGACCTGGCCGAGCCGCCCGATCGGATCGAAGTCTATGACAACAGCCATATCCAGGGGACCAATGCGGTCGGCGCGATGGTCGTCGCGGGGCCGGAGGGATTCCGCAAGGGCCAGTATCGCAAGTTCAACATCAAGAACCCCGAGACAAAACCGGGCGACGATTTCGGGATGATGCGCGAAGTGTTCCAGCGGCGCTTCGCGCGGGCACAGAGCGAGGATCCGGATCGCGATGCGGGTGATTGGCCCGATCTGGTGCTGATCGACGGCGGGCGCGGGCAGTTGAACGCGGTCAAGACGGTGCTCGAGGAGATGGGGATCGAGGACGTGTGCCTGGTCGGCATCGCCAAGGGCCCGATGCACGGCCGCGACGGGCGCGAAGTGTTCCACCTGCTCGACGGGCGCGAGTTCCAGCTCCCGGTCAACGCGCCGGTGCTGTTCTACCTCCAGCGGCTGCGCGACGAAGTGCATCGCTTCGCGATCGGCGCGCACCGGGCGAAACGGGCGAAGGCGATTGGCGCGTCACCTTTGGATGACGTGCCGGGGATTGGGCCTGCGCGGAAGAAGGCGCTGCTGATGCACTTCGGCACGGCGCGGGCGGTGCGGGGGGCGAGTCTGGAGGACCTGCAGAAGGCACCGGGGGTGAGCGCGGCGGTGGCGCAGCAGCTTTACGACTTTTTCCATGCGCGGTGAGGGGGTTGGGGGGTGATCTTCCGACGGCATTGTCGGGGCGGGTGGGCTTAAAGTCACACTTGAGTCGCACCATCGAGCGTTGATGCAGTCCGCGTAAAGTCGCACGAGCCGCACCATCGGGCATCAATGCGGTGCCGGGAGTGCGGACCTTGGAGGGGCGGGCGGGATCGACGGTTTGAAAGAACGGATTGAGCATATCATGGCTTTGGTTTGGTAGGACAGCGGGGCGATATCTAAGCTGGCTTGCACGCGTACTTGCACGGTGCGACCCGATTATGATATATCGGTGATATGGCCACAACGACTGCCCGCCGCCGCCAGCAACCAATCACGATCCGCTCCACGAAGGCGGCAGAGCGGCTTGCGCTGTTGACGCGTGATGGGCGCAGTCAGGCGCAGGTGATCGAGGAAGCGCTGGAGCGGATGCCCTTGCCACCGGTTGAGGATCGGGAGGCGATCATATCCCGGATACGCGCGCTCGTGGCTTCGATCCCGAAGCGCTCTCATTCCGTTATGGCTGAGATCGATGACGAGATGTACGATGAAAATGGGCTGCCGCGTTGATCATCGACACGTCTGCGTTGATCGCGATCCTTGACGAAGAGGATGGTCACGCGGCGCTCATGGCGGCGTTGTTCAGCGAACCGTCGTTGATCTTGCCGGCTCCGATCCGGCTAGAGTTTTCAACGGTCTCGCGAAACCGGCGCTTCACATTCGGCGATCGCGCCGAAACGTTTCTGGAGGATTTGACCAAGGCGGGCATGGAAACGCTCGCTTGGAATGCCCGCCACGCGGCCATCGCCGCCGAGGCGCAGATTCGTTACGGCAAGGGAAACGGGCGCGGCGGCGTGCTGAACTTGCTCGACCTGATGGTCTATGCCGTTGCCAAGGAACGCGGCGAGGCGCTGCTGTTTGCGGGGCGAGATTTTACGACGACTGATGTGGTTGTTCATCCGGCGAGTCGAACCGACTAATTTGCGCCGAAAAAGCATCTTTTCGCTAGCCCACATGAGTGCCATTTGGAAAAGCAATGCAATTTAGACTTACTTATCAGGGCTTGGTTTTAGCTGAAAGCAACAAGGGCGGTGTTCAATCCGCTCGAGCTACGCATAAACAGGACATCAGAAGAGTTTTTCACCAGCAGCTTCGCCGTTTCTGGGAGATTAGTCCATATCTATCGAGTTGGGGAAAACCACTTACAACGGGTGTGATGCCAAGACCGGGCTCTAAGATATTTGGTCGTCCGGATGATATAAATTCAATACCGTTTCTCGCCAATAAGCATGCACTTGGTGCGTATAATTTCGTGCCGCTAATTACGCGAAATTTGGAGGTGGGAGTTCACCTCGACGTACTCTTTTTGCGCGATGACCGAGTAGGCAGCGTACTTCGCGCAGGTGACATTGATAATCGCCTCAAGACCTTGCTAGATGGGCTATCAATGCCCCAGTCAGAGGCACAGTTGGGATCAAAAATCTCACCGGGACCTGATGAGAAACCTTTCTTCTGTCTTCTAGAAGATGACTCGCTTGTCGTTAAAGTGAGCGTTGAAACGGACACCCTGCTGCAACCCATCCCGGATATTGGCACTAATGCCGCACGGGTGATAGTGACGGTACGCACATCGCCTTTCCGCGTTACCGACGCCAACTTGGGCTTTGCTTGAGCTGTCTTGCCGATGTACTGACCGCACCACTTAGGACCGAACTAAGCCCAGCCCTCCAGCACCTGATCCGGAGGCCTGAGCCCGTCGGCCCACATGCGGATGTTGGCGATGACCTTGCCGCCCTCCCACAGCCCTACAACAAATACATCACCAGATACCGCCCCACGAGCGCGAGCATCACGGCCCGGCTCCAGCGCTCGCCGCGCACGGTCATTGCGGCGATCATCAGCGCGATCAGGATTCCGGTGAGGATCAGCGGGAAGGGTCGGACCAACCGTGCCGCCAAGTCCGGGATGCTGGCATACCAGCCGAGTTGGACTGCCAACAGCGCGAGCATCACCCCGATCACGATCCGCCGGACGCGGAAGAAATGCGCATCGAAATCGGTTTGATCGTCGGCCTCGCGCGGGAAGAGGAGGTGGGCCGCAAGATAATAGGCGCTCGCGAAACCGGTCAACGCCAGCAACCACAGCGGGGTCACGGAAACCAGGTCTCGTCCGGTCCATGCAGCGCGCCAGAATGACAGCAGATCAAGGATCACGAACAGGCCGAGCAGTGGCGTGAGCCAGCCGATGCGGTGGTGATTGCCGGGACGGATCAGCGCTTCGATCGCGCGCGCGAAGCCCGCGAGGACCTCGGTGAGCGTCAGCCCGAGCAGCAGGCCGAACAGCGCGAAGACGAATTCGAAATCCGACATGCCGGGCTTAAGCCCACCCCTCCAGCACTTGATCCGGCGGGCGGTGGCCGTCGGCCCACATGCGGATGTTGGCGATAACTTTGTCGCCGGTCGCCAGGCGGCCTTCGTAGGTGGCGCTGCCCATGTGCGGGGTCATCACGACGTTGGGGAGCGCGAGCAGGCGCGGGTCGATTTGGGGTTCGTGCTTCCACACATCCAAGCCCGCTCCGGCGAGTGCGCCCGCCTCCAGCGCGGCGACGAGCGCGTCTTCGTCGACGATGCCGCCGCGTGAGGTGTTGATGAGGTGGACGTGGCGGCGGAGCAAGGCGATGCGGCGGGCGTCGATCATACCTTCGCTGTCGGCGTTGCGCGGGGTGTGGAGCGTCAGGATGTCGATGCTGGCGAGCATCTCGTCGAGATTCTCGTGCCAGGTCGCGGCGAGCTGCGCTTCGAGCACGGCGGGGAGGCGGTGGCGGTTGTGGTAATGGATCGACAGGCCGAAGGCGCGTGCGCGGAGTGCCACCGCCTGGCCGATCCGCCCCATGCCGATGATGCCGAGCGCCTTTCCGCCGATGCGGTGGCCGAGCATCCCGCCGGGGCTCCAGCCCTTCCATTCGCCCGAGCGGACGAGCTTCTCGCCCTCCGCTAGGCGGCGGGGGACCGAGAGGATCAGCGCCATCGTCATGTCGGCGGTATCCTCGGTCAGGACGCCGGGCGTGTTGGTGACGATGATGCCGCGCGCACGCGCCGCCTTCAGCGCGATATGGTTCACGCCCGCGCCGAAATTGGCGATGAGTTTGAGGTCGGGGCCGGCATTCGCGATGAGATCGGCATCGATCTCGTCGGTTACGGTGGGGACGAGTACGTCGCATGTCGCCATCGCGACGGCGAGCTGATCGCGCGACAAGCCGGTCGGCCCGCGATGGATCGTCGCGTCGAACAATTGCTCCATCCGGCTCATCACCGCATCGGGCAATTCGCGAGTCACGACGATCTTCGGGTTCGGGACGCGTCTCATTTCGGGCATGGCACAGGCTTGGCGGAGGCGTTTGCCTGCGTCAACGGGTGTTGAAGCGGGGGTATGAAGCACGGTAGACAGACGGGGAATTTCCAAGGGGCGAAGCATGCGTATCGGGGGCCGGATCATCCTGGCAGTAACGGCAGTGGCGTTGGCCGCGCCGTCGATCGCCGCGTTGGTTACCAAGAAGACGCCGTATTTCGGCTCGATTTCGGCGGGCAAGGCGCGGATGCGCACTGGGCCGGGGCGGGGGTATCCGGCAAGCTGGCTGTATCAGCGCGCCGATCTGCCGGTAAAGGTGCTCGATATTTACGGGTCCGGCGCGTGGTACAAGGTCGAGGATCCAGGCGGCACACAAGGGTGGATGATGGGGACTTTGGTCAGCGAGACCCGCACCGCTTTGGTGATGGGTACGGTCGCCGAGCTGCGCGATTCGCCGCGCGAGGGCGGGCGGGTGCGGTGGCGCGCCGCGCCGGGCGTGGTGGGCCGCTTGAGCAAATGCGCGCGCGGCTGGTGCCATTTCGATGTGCGCGGGCGCGGCGGTTATGTCGAGGCGGTGCGGCTGTGGGGTGTCGAACCGGGCGAAGTGCTCAATTGAGTGCGCTTGGCGACGGCCGGCGGATCGTTCGGGACGATCTGACGCATCCGGATGTGGTCGCGTTGGTTGAATTGCATTTGCGCGCCGCATTCGAGAATTCGCCGCCGGGCGCGGTGTTCGCGCTCGATCTGAGCGGGTTGCGCGCGGCTGATGTGACGTTGTGGACTTTGTGGGAGGGCGCGGCGCTGCTCGGGATGGGGGCGTTGAAGCAGCTCGATCCGGGGCATGGCGAGTTGAAATCGATGCGGACTGCGCCCGCGCATGTGCGGCGGGGCGTTGCGCGGGCGATGCTGGACCATCTGATCGCCGAGGCGCGCGGGCGGGGGTATCGGCGGGTGAGTCTGGAGACCGGGTCTAACGCGCCGTTTGCGCCTGCGCGGGCGTTGTATGCGGGGGCGGGGTTTGTGGCGTGTGGGCCGTTTGCGGGGTACGTCGATACCGCGTTTAGTCGGTACTATCGGTTGGATTTACCTTAAATCCTCCCCGGGACGGGGAGGGGGACCATTCGGCATCTTCTGCCGAATGGTGGAGGGGTAGCCATGAGCGCTGCGCTTCGTAACTACCCCTCCACCACCAGCCTGAAGAAGGCTGGCGGTCCCCCTCCCCCAGCGAGCTGGGGGAGGAATTAAGTCAGTTCATCAATTCCACTGCGACCGCGGTCGCTTCGCCGCCGCCGATGCAGAGCGAGGCGAGGCCGCGCTTTTGGTCGTGGGTTTGTAGGGCAGACAGCAGCGTTGCGAGGATGCGGGCGCCGCTCGCGCCGATCGGGTGGCCGAGCGCGCAGGCACCGCCGTTCACGTTGATCCTGTCATGCGCGATGTCGAGATCGCGCATTGCGATCATCGCGACGACCGCGAAGGCTTCGTTGACCTCGAACAGATCGACATCCTTGGCCGACCAGCCTGCACGCTCGAGCGCCTTGCGCATCGCGAAGACGGGCGCGGTGGTGAAGAGCGATGGGGCGTGCGCGTGCGCCGCTTGCGCCACGATCCGCGCGATGGGGGTGAGACCGAGCTTTTCGGCGACGCTCGCGCGCGTCATCACCAACGCGGCGGCACCGTCCGAGATGGACGAGGCGTTGGCGGCGGTGATCGTGCCGTCCTTCGAGAAAGCGGGTTTCAGCGTCGGGATCTTGGCGACGTCGCCCTTTGCGGGTTGCTCGTCGAGGCTGACGGTGGTCGGGCCTTTGCGGCCGGCCACTTCGACCGCGACGATCTCGCGGTCGAATGCACCGGAGGTCTGCGCGCGTTGCGCGCGGTGGAGCGATTCGATCGCGTAATCGTCCATCTGGCCGCGGGTGAATTGATAGACGGCGGCGGTGTCCTCGGCGAAATTGCCCATCAATTTGCCGGGTTCATAGGCATCTTCGAGCCCGTCGAGATACATGTGATCCTTCAACACATCATGCCCGATCCGCGCGCCGCCGCGGTGGCGCAGCGAGAGGTAGGGCGCGTTGGTCATGCTCTCCATCCCGCCCGCGATCAGCAAATCGGCCGAACCGGCAGCGAGCGCATCGGCGGCGAGCATCGTCGCCATCATGCCCGATCCGCACATCTTGTT
The DNA here is from genome assembly GCF_013374095.1 of Sphingomonas sp. HMP6. NCBI lineage: Bacteria > Pseudomonadati > Pseudomonadota > Alphaproteobacteria > Sphingomonadales > Sphingomonadaceae > Sphingomonas > Sphingomonas sp. HMP6. The sequence goes on from NZ_AP022672.1 coordinate 745,379, forward strand.
GACGGTCGTCGCCTCGATATGCTGGCCGAGGCCGGCCTTGAGTGCGGCCTGACGCGCCGGGGCCTGGCCAAGGCCGGCGGCGAGCACGCAGCCCATATAGATCCGTTCGATCGCATCGCTCGACAGGCCCGCGCGCGCGACCGCGCCGCCAACCGCAGCTGCGCCCAACTCGGTCGCGGTCGCGCCGGTCAGCGCGCCTTGGAACGACCCCATCGGGGTGCGGGCATACGAAACGATGACGACGGGATCGGTGGACATTGTGGGCCTTTCGCGGCGGATGTGCCCGCGATCTAGGACAGCCGATCCCGGATTACAAACCCGCGCGCAACGCTTAAGGCGCTGTGATGCCCGACCTTGCGACAGCGACGATCCTTTGGCCGGTGCTGCTCGGCGGGCTGGGCGCGGTGGCGGGCAGTTTTCTGGCGACGCTGGTGATCCGCTGGCCGCACGAGCATTCCGTGCTCCACGGGCGGTCGCAGTGCGATGCGTGTCATGCGCCGCTGGGTGCGCGCGATCTGGTGCCGCTGTTGAGTGCTGCCGTGACGCGCGGGCTGTGCCGGGTGTGCGGCGCGCGGATCGACCCGCGCCACTGGCAGATCGAGCTTGGCTGTGTGTTCGTCGGCGTGCTGGCGGGGTTGGCGGTGCCGGGGCCGGTTGGGCTGGCGGGCGCGGTGTTCGGGTGGCTGTTGCTGACGCTCGCGGCGCTCGATCTGGCGTATTTCGTGTTGCCCAACGTGTTGACGGTGACGTTGGCGATCGGGGGGCTGGTCACCGGGGTGCTGGGTGTGGAACCGCCGCTTGCGGACCGGCTGATCGGCGGGGCCGCTGGCTTCGCGTCCTTGTGGCTGATCGGGGAGGGGTATCGCCTGATCCGCAAGCGCGTTGGGCTCGGCGGGGGTGACCCGAAGATGCTCGGCGCGATCGGGCTGTGGCTGGGGTGGCAGATGCTGCCGGTGGTGCTGTTTCTCGCCGCGCTGACGGGGCTGGCGATCGTGCTGGTCGGAATGGTGACGGGGAAGAGTGCGGCGCTGACCGACGCCAAGCCGTTCGGCGCACTGCTCGCGATCGCCGCTTACCCGGCGTGGTTGTTCCTGTTAGGATCGGTGGCATGAGCCTTTTTCTCTTTCTCGCCGCGCTCACCCAGGCTGCTCCGGCAGTGCCCGCGCCGTCGATCGATGGCTTGCCGATCGGGGCGATCCCGCGGCAGGATTTGCCCGCGCGGGGGTGTGCCGCTTACCTCTGGACCGCGACGGGGACGCGCGCTCTGGTGGCGATGGCGCAGGCCGATCCGGCGCGGTTGCGGCTGTCGATCGGGGGCACGATCATCGACCTGGAACGCAGCGCGCAAGTCGGCGCGGGCGGCTTCGGCTTTGCCGAGACGAACGATTATGGCGGCGGCAGTACCGCTGCAAAGCTGACGCTAAAGATCGAGACGCGGGGGTCGATCGTCGGCGGGGCGATGGTGCCCGAGGGAATTTTGCAAATCGACCGGGCGGGGCAGGACAGCATCGTGGTGCCGGTCGCGGGGATGATAGGATGCGCAACATGACGATGCAGGATGTTCTGAAACTCCAACGCGCGGGTTTCATGGAGGAATTGCCGGTTACGATCGGCGCGCGGAAAGACCGGCTGAAGCGCGCGGTCGCGATGATCGCCGACAATGCCGATGCGTTCTGCGACGCGCTGAGCGAGGATTTCGGGCATCGCAGCCGCGAACAATCGATGCTGACCGATATCGCGTCGTCGATCGCGCCGTTGAAGCACGCGCTGAAATCGGTCGAGAAATGGATGCGGCGCGACACGCGCGCGGTGCAATTCCCGCTTGGGCTGCTTGGTGCCAAGGCGTGGGTCGAATATCAGCCCAAGGGCGTGGTCGGCGTGATCGCGCCGTGGAATTTCCCGGTCAATCTGGTGATGGGGCCGGTCGCGGGCGCGTTTGCGGCGGGCAACCGGGTGATGGTCAAGACGAGTGAGTTCACCCCGCGCACGGCGGCTTTGTTCGAAGAGGTGTGCCCCAAATACTTTCCCACCGACGAACTCGCTTTCTTCAGCGGCGGGGCGGATGTGGGGAAAGCGTTTTCGGAGCTGCCGTTCGACCATCTGATCTTCACCGGCGCGACCGGGATCGGGCGGCACATCTTGCATGCGGCTGCCGACAATTTGACGCCGGTGACGCTGGAACTGGGCGGCAAATCGCCGGTGATCGTCGGCAAGGGTGCCGATATCGCCAAGACGACCGAGCGCGTCGCGATCGGGAAGATGCTCAACGCCGGACAAATCTGCCTCGCACCCGATTACATGCTGGTGCCCGAGGCGCAGGAACAAGCGGTAGTCGACGGGATCAAGGCGGCGGTGTCGGCGATGTATCCGACCTTGCTCGCCAACCCCGATTATACCGCGATCATCAACGACCGGCATCATCAGCGGCTGACCGACTGGGTCGCGGATGCGCGCGCCAAGGGGGCGACGGTCGAGGTGGTCAATCCGGCGGGCGAGGATTTCGCCGGATCGAACGCGCGGAAAATGCCGCTACACATCGTTCGGAACGCGACCGACGACATGATCGTGATGCAGGAGGAACTGTTCGGGCCGATCCTGCCGGTGCGCAGCTATCGCGCGATCGACGATGCGATCGGCGAGGTGAACCGGCGCGACCGGCCGCTGGGGCTCTATTATTTCGGGCCGGATGAAGCCGAGCGGCGGCGTGTGCTCGACCGGACGATCTCAGGCGGGGTGACGCTCGACGATGTGGTGTTCCACGTCTCGATGGAGGAACTGCCGTTCGGCGGGATCGGGCCGTCGGGGATGGGGTCGTATCACGGGACCGACGGGTTCAAGACGTTCAGCCATGCCAAAGCGGTGTACAAGCAGGCGAAGCTCGACGTGGCGAAGCTGGCGGGGCTGAAGCCGCCTTATGGCAAGGCGACGATGGCTAGCGTGAAGCGGCAGATGAAGTAACTTCCGTCATGCCGGACTTGTTCCGGCATCCACCGCGCCGTGCACGCAACCGATGGTTTGGCCAGACCGCGGTGGACCCCGGACCAAGTCCGGGGTGACGAAAGGTGTGGTCCGGCTCAATCGATCCGATATGCAATCGGCTTGAAGCTCCCGCCGTTGCTCGCCGGGGCGGAGCAGGCGGTGAGGCCGATGATCAGGTCCATTGCGGCGCGGAAGGTGATGTGGTCGCCGGCTTTGCTGATCGGCGGGAGGACCGAGAGCTTGCCCGAGGGATCGACGGGCACATTCATGAAGCAGTTGAACGCGATGGGAATATCGTCCTCGCCTATGTCGAACGGGGCGAGCGCCGCCGCGAGATTGCCGAAGCAGCCACGGTGCGGGGGCAGGTCTGGGTAAAAATGGTGGAAGGTGGCGTAGCTGCACGGGGTGAGCAGGAAATCGTGGACGCCGACGGTGTCCGCGATGATTTCGAGCATCGGGCGCGAGCGGTTCGAATAGAGCGTGTGGCCGGTGGTGAGCCGGATCGTCTCGGCATAATCGAGCGTGCGGCCTGAAGAAATGACCTCGGCGATGTCATCGGCATTGTAGGCGAGCAGGTCGGCCACTTGCATCCCGCGTGGATCGATCACGGTCAGCGTTTGGCCGGCCGCTAGCCGAAAGGCGGTGCCGCTGCGCTCTGGAATTTCGATCGTGTCGCTCAATCGGGTGCGCCTGCATAAGAGAAGGGACACTTCCAGCCATCCTCGACCGCGCGGCCGCTATATTGGCGCGCTTCGCTCGACTCGCCGTGGCGGGCGAGCATCGGGTTGCGCGACCCCGCCAGCGTTTCGTCGCGAACGAGGATCTTCTCGCGCATGCCCTCATAGCGCCCCTGCGCGCGGAGCGTTTCGAACTGGTCGTGGAGGTTGAACACCATCGTCGGCTGCGCGAAACGCCGCGCAGGGCGGCTGGCGCGCGGGTGCAGGCCGACGATGAAGAACGCTTCGCCGCCGAAGCTCAGCGAGAAATGCGGGCTGTCGGGATCGGCGCTGACGCCGGCGTCATACCCCTGGCCGCGCCAATGGTCCTTGTCGGAGAGCGATTGCGCGCGTTGCCACAGCGCCGCCTCGAACGCTTCTTCGCTCAGATCGTCGGGGCCACCGAAGATCACCGCGAAGCTGCGGAAGAGGCCGGGATTTTTGCGATAATCGGCGGCGAAGTTGAGCAGGCCGTCGTGGATGCGAAGGTCGTCCCACGCGCTGTCGATCCGGTCGCAGGCGAGCACCGATAGCGTGCCCTTGGCGAGCGCGGCCTTGGCACCGACGCAGGGGAATTCGGCCGCTGCGACATGGGCGTCGAGCAACGCCTGGAAATCACCCTGGGCGCGGTGACGCCAAGGGAAGAGGGGGGTCGATGGGGTAGGCATGCCCAATAAGACGCATTTTCGGGCGCTAAGTTCCGAAAGAATGGGTCTGATCTGGATCAAGCGGCGGGGAGGATCGCCTTGGGGAAACCGTCCCACGCCTGATCGTACTCCGCATCCAGCGCGCTGGTTTGGAGCGCAAAATCGGTGGGGGTGAAGACCCAGCGGCTCTCGATCATGAACGCCATCGTGCTGTCGAGTTTTTGGGGCTTCAGGTCCGCATTGGTCGCACCTTGCCATGACGCTACGTCCGGACCGTGGCCGCTCATCTGATTGTGTAGCGACAGCGCGCCGGGGACGAAACCGTCGGCCTTGGCGTCATAGGCACCGTAGAGCAGGCCCATGCATTCGCTCATCGTGTTGCGGTGGAACCAGGGCGGGCGGAAGGTGTCCTCTGCCACGAGCCAGCGCGGCGGGAAGATTACGAAATCGACGTTCGCGGTGCCGGGCACGTCGCTGGGCGAGGTCAGCACGGTGAAGATCGACGGGTCGGGATGATCGAAGCTGATGCTGCCGATCGTGTTGAAGCGCGCGAGATCGTACTTCCACGGCGCGTAATTGCCGTGCCACGCGACGACATCGAGCGGGGAGCGACCGAGGTTGGTGGTCCATAGGCTGCCGAGAAATTTCTGGACGAGTTGGTAGTCGCCCTCGACATCCTCGAACCAGGCGACGGGGGTTTCGAAATCGCGCGGGTTGGCGAGGCCGTTCGCGCCGATCGGGCCGAGATCGGGCAGGCGGAAGGGCTGGCCGTGGTTTTCGGCGACATAGCCGCGCGCGGGGCCATCGGGGAGGGTGACGCGGAAGCGGACGCCGCGCGGGATGAGCGCGATCTCGCCGGGTTTCACGTCGATCCGGCCGAGTTCGGTGAGGAGGGTGAGCGCGCCCTGTTCGGGCAGGATCAGCAACTCGCCATCGGCCGAGGCGAAGGCGCGGTTCTCCATGTCCTTCGCGCAGCGGTAGAGGTGCATTGCTACGCCGGTCTGCGTGCGCGGGCCTTCGCCCGCGACGAGCATCGTGGTGAGGCTGTCGAGCCAGTCGGTGTCCTGCACGTCGAGCGGACCCCAGCGGAGGCGGTTGGGGGCGAGCGGTTCTTTCGACTGGCCGGGCGCGAACAGCGGCGCGCCTTGGTAGCGCGTGAAGGCGGGGTGCGCGGCGCTCGGGCGCAGCCGGTAGAGCCATGAGCGGTGGTTCTCGTGGCGCGGCGCAGTGAAGGCGCTGCCGCTGATCTGCTCGGCGTAGAGGCCGAAGGCGGGGCGCTGCGGCGAGTTGCGGCCGATCGGGAGCGCGCCGGGGATGGCTTCGGTGGCGAAGTGGTTGCCGAAGCCGGTTTGGTAGGTGGTCATCGTACACTCCGTTCGCTTCGAGCGCAGTCGAGAAGCCTGGCGGTGCGCTCGTTTCGGTTTCTCGACTGCGCTCGAAACGAACGGTGGAGGGGGCACCCGGTTGCCCCCTCGGATCGGTTACGCCTCGACCTTGGCCGGGACCACGCCGCGGCGGATCTGGTCCAATTCAATCGACTCGAACAGCGCCTTGAAATTGCCCTCGCCAAAGCCGTCATTGCCTTTGCGCTGGATGATTTCGAAGAAGATTGGGCCGACCATGTTTTCGGTGAAGATCTGTAGCAGCAGCCCGCCGCCGGTCTCGGGCGCGCCGTCGATCAAGATGTCGCGCTTGCGCATTTCCTCGACGTCATGGCCGTGGCCGGGGAGGCGCTTGTCGATCAGGTCGAAATAGGTCTGCGGCGTCGTCTGGAAGCGGATGCCGTTGGCGCGCAGCGTGTCGACCGTGGTGAAGATGTCGTCGGTGGCGAGCGCGAGATGCTGGATGCCTTCGCCCTTATAGTCCTTGATGAACTCTTCGATCTGCGAATGCTCGTCCTGGCTTTCGTTCAGCGGGATGCGGATCTTGTCGTCGGGCGCGGTCATCGCCTTGCTGAACAGGCCGGTCGATTGGCCCTCAATGTCGAAATAGCGGATCTGGCGGAAGTTGAAGATGCGCTCGTAATAGTCAGCCCAATAGCTCATCCGCCCGCGCTGCAGATTGTGGGTGAGGTGGTCGAGCGTGTGGAGGCCGACGCTGTGATCGTCGACGCCGGCACCGGTGGGGGTAAAATCCGTGTCGTAGATTCGCGATGCTGCGTCGACCAGATAGAGGTTGGCGCCGCCAATGCCTTCGATCGCCGGGATGTCGAGCTCGCCGGGGCCGTGGTGGCCGGTGACCTGAGTCGCGCCGCGGTCGAGCGCGAGTTTTACCGCGTCCGCGCCGTTCGCAACGCGGAACGCCATCGCATTGGCGGAGGGTCCGTGCGCGTTGCGGAAGCCGGCGACTTGGCCCGCTTCATCCATGTTGAGCAGGAAGTTGATGTCGCCTTGTGCGTAGCGGCGGACATTCTTGGATTTGTGCGTGCCGACGTGCGTGAAGCCCATCTTCTCGAACAGATCGGCCATTGCCTCGGGGTTCGGCGAGGTGAATTCGACGAATTCGAAGCCGTTCAGGCCCATCGGATTTTCGGGCTTGGTCTCGGATGGGGTCACGCTATCCACTCCAACTGGTTTCATATGTAACCATATAGCGGGCTTGCGCAGAGCCGTCCATCCCGTAACGTCGCGGCATCATGCCGGAACTCAAGCTCGACCATTTCCTCCCCTATCGCCTGTCGATCGCCTCCAACCGGGTGTCGGCGGCGATTGCGAGCACCTATCAGGCGCTGTTCGGGCTCAAGATCCCCGAATGGCGGCTGATCGCGGTGATCGCCGAGGGGGCGGGCGCGACGCAGCAGGCGCTGGGCGTGGCGACGCGGATGGACAAGGTGACGGTCAGCCGGGCGGCGGCGACTTTGGTCGAGCGCGGGCTGGTCGAGCGGCGGCCCAATCCGGGGGACCAGCGGTCGCATCTGCTGGTGCTGACCGCCACGGGCCGCGCGCTGTACGAGGATGTCGCGCCGAAAGCGCTCGAGCTGGAGGCGGAGGTGTTTGCCGGCTTCACCCCCACGGAAATCGCGACGTTCGCCGCGATGCTCGAGCGGATCGAAGCGTCGGCGGCACCGTTCGATAGCGAGCGGTAGTCGTGCTGCTGCGGAGGCCGGAGCTTTGGGTTGCGGGGGCTGCGCTTCGTTGATCAGGGCTCCTGCCTTCGCAGGAGCACGGGTGCGCGGAACGGGGTTGATGCAGGCGCCCCTGCTGGCCTAAGCGCGGGGTCAGCCCTCCCCAGGCCGCGCTTACGTTTCCCAAGGAGGATTTATGCCCGACATGCTCGACCGCGCCGGCCTTTCGGTCGCCGCCCCGCTCGCCAGCTTTATCGAAGACCGCGTGCTGCCCGGGCTCGGGATCGATGCGGCGGGCTGGTGGCAGGGTGTTGCGGGAATCTACGCGAGGTTCGCGCCGCGCAACCGCGCTTTGCTGGCGGTGCGCGACACGCTGCAAGCGCAGATCGACGCGCGCTATGAGGCGGGTGAGGCGGTCGATGAGGCGTTCCTGCGCGCGATCGGCTATCTCGTGCCCGAACCGGCGCCCTTCACGATCGGCACGGAAAATGTCGATGCCGAAGTCGCGACGATGGCCGGGCCGCAGCTCGTCGTGCCGATCCTCAATGCGCGCTTCCTGCTCAACGCCGCCAATGCGCGCTGGGGGAGCCTGTACGATGCCTTCTATGGCACCGATGCGTTGCCGGGGATGGCGGTGCCGGGTGGCTATGATCCGGTGCGCGGGCGGCAGGTGGTGGCTGCGGCAAAGGCGTTTCTCGATCAGGCGGTGCCGCTGGCGCAGGGGCGTTGGGAAGACTTGCTGAATGACGATGCGCCGGTGTTGCGGACCCCGGCGCAATTGGTCGGGCGGAAGGGTGCGTCTTATCTTTTCGTGAACAACGGGCTGCATATCGAGGTCGTGGTCGACGCCGCCAATCCGATCGGACGCGACGATCCCGCGCATATCGCCGACGTCATCCTCGAATCCGCGCTGACGACGATTTGCGATCTCGAGGATTCGGTCGCGGCGGTCGATGCCGAGGACAAGGTCGCGGCTTATGCCAATTGGCTCGGGCTGATGCGGGGCGATTTGGCCGACACGTTCGACAAGGGCGGTAAGGCGGTGACGCGGCGGCTCAATCCCGACCGGGTTTATGACGACGGCCTGACGCTGCCGGGGCGCAGCTTGCTGTTCGTGCGCAACGTCGGGCATTTGATGACCAACCCGGCGATCCGCCTGCCCGATGGCAGCGAAGCGCCCGAGGGGATTCTTGATGCAATCGTCACCAGCACGATCGCGCTGTACGATCTGCGCGGGCTGGGCACGTTCAGGAACAGCCGCGCGGGTTCGGTCTATATCGTCAAGCCGAAGATGCACGGGCCGGACGAGGCGGCGTTCACCAACGATCTGTTCGATGCGGTCGAGGATTTGCTCGGTTTGGCGCGTCATACGGTCAAGGTGGGCGTGATGGACGAGGAGCGGCGGACCTCGGCCAATCTCGCCGCGTGCATTCGGGCGGTGAAGGACCGCGTGGTGTTCATCAACACCGGCTTCCTCGATCGCACCGGTGATGAAATGCACACCGCGATGCGCGCCGGGCCGATGATCCCCAAGGCCGAGATGAAGGCGAGCGACTGGATCAAGGCGTATGAGGATCGCAATGTGCGGATCGGGCTCGCCGCCGGGTTCGCGGGGCGGGCGCAGATCGGCAAGGGGATGTGGGCAGCACCCGACCGGATGGCCGACATGATGGAGCAGAAGATCGGCCACCCGATGTCGGGCGCGAACACCGCCTGGGTACCGTCGCCGACCGCCGCGACGTTGCACGCGATGCACTATCACAAGGTCGACGTTTTCGCGCGGCAGAAGGAGATTGCGAAGGAAGCCGTGCCGGGGCTCGATCGGTTGCTCGCCGTGCCGGTCGCGCAGGGGCGCAACTGGACGCCGGAGGAAGTGCGCGCGGAGCTCGACAACAATGCGCAGGGCATCCTCGGCTATGTGGTGCGGTGGATCGACCAGGGGGTGGGGTGTTCGAAAGTGCCCGACATCCATGACATCGGCCTGATGGAGGATCGCGCGACGCTGCGCATTTCGTCGCAGCATATTGCGAACTGGCTGCTCCACGGTGTCGCGACGCGCGAGGAGGTGGATGCCGCGTTCGAGCGGATGGCGGCAAAGGTCGACGCGCAAAATGCGGGCGATCCGCTGTACCGGCCGATGGCGGGGCATCCCGAAAGCCTGGCCTTGCAGGCGGCGCGGGCGTTGGTCTTCGAGGGGATCACGCAACCGAGTGGCTATACCGAGCCGCTGCTGCACGCTTATCGTTTGCGATTAAAGGCGGCTTAGGGAAACGAACGGCGGCTCGCGCGTTGTAGGGACAAAGTACGGGCTGTTTGCGTGGCACCTGTGCAATCGAGCGGGGACGCAAACACTTTGTTTTTACGAGCTTTTTCGACAAGCGTGATCGCCATGTCGGCGCAGTCGCAGCAAGCGCCCCCGGTTGTCGTGGTGACCCCACCGGCGGCGCAGCAAACGGCAGAGCCGCCGATCGTAACCGACGATGCGTTCGACAAGGCGTTGCCGCCGCTGTCGAACGACATCAACGCGCCGCTGGAGCCGATGCTGCCAGTAGCGCCAGCGGTGCCTGAAGTGGCTGCACCTCCCGAATTGATCCAACCGTTGCCGGCGTTGTCGGCGTTCGACACGACGCCGCTCAACGACGTGATCGTGACGGACGCAAAGGCGCCCGACATCCGCTATGATACCGCGCTGCGCGGGCTCGATGCGGTTGGCCTCACCGGGCAGTTCAACGGCCTCTCGGCGTTGAAGAGTGGCGGCGGCAAGGCGCCCAATGCGACGGTCGTTTCGGCGCGCGCACGCGAGGATGAGGCGCTGGCGGTGCGGCTGATGAAGTCGCTCGGGTATTATGATGGGACTGCCGTTTCCACGTTGGAGGTGATTCCCGGTGAGACGGCGCGCGTGCGCGCAGTTGTTTCGGCGACGCCCGGCAAGCAATATACGCTCGGGTCGATCACCGTTCAGGCGCAGCCGACGACGCCGCCGGGGTTGGTGGAAAGTCAGCTTGCGCTCAAGATCGGCGATCCAATCGACGCCGCGCGCGTGCAGGGGGCGGAGGCGAACGTCGCGCTGATCCTGCCGCAACGGGGTTATCCGTTCACCAAGGTCGGCCAGCGCGATATTCTGCTCGACGATCTGGCCGGGACGGGTGCGTACACCTTGCCGGTCGATACCGGCCCCCGCGCGTCGTTCGGCACGTTCACCACCGAGGGGCGGCTGGCGTTCGGGGCCGAGCATGTCAGCGTGCTGACACGCTTCAAGCCCGGTGAACTCTACGATAATCGCAAAGTCGACGATCTGCGCGCGGCGTTGATTGCGACCGGGCTGTTTGCCACCGTCTCGGTCGAGCCGCTGCGGACCGGCAACCTCAATCCCGACGGGACCGAGCAGGTCAATTTGCTGATCGAGCAGGAACGCGGTCCGCCGCGGTCATTGTCGGTAAGCGGTGGCTACAGCACCGGGCAGGGTATCCGGCTGGAAGGTGCGTTCACGCACCGCAATTTGTTCCCGCCCGAAGGCGCGCTGATCGCGACGGCGGTGGCGGGGACGCAGGAACAGGGGGCGACCGTTACCTTCCGCCGCGCCAATGCCGGGCGGCGCGACAAGACGGTGACGCTGACGGCAGGTGCCAACCATTCGAATTATGATGCGTTCGATGCTTTCACGACCACTGTTTCGGGTCGGATTTCGTACGATTCTACGCCGATCTGGCAGAAGAAATTCACCTATGCCTATGGCTTCGAACTGACCGGCACGAATGAGAGCGTGTTCGATTTCGGGCTGGGCGCGCGCAAGCGCGGCACCTATTTCATCGCTGCGCTCCCGGGGCAGGTCGAATTCGACCGGTCGGACAGCTTGCTCAATCCGACCAAGGGTTATCGCCTGAAATTCAGCCTCAGCCCGGAGACGTCGGTGCGCGGCGCGGTGCGGCCCTATGCGCGGACGCTGATCGAGGCGAGCGGCTATTATCCGGTCGGCGGCAGCATCGTGCTGGCCGGGCGCGTCCGCGCGGGGTCGATCGCGGGGACGGGCCGCGACGATCTTGCGCCGTCGCGGCGCTATTATGGCGGCGGTGGCGGATCGGTGCGCGGCTACGGCTTCCAGCGGCTTGGGCCGCTCGACCCGCAGGGCAATCCGGTCGGCGGGCGATCGATCAACGAATTCGCGCTGGAGGCGCGCTATCGCTTCGGCAATTATGGGATCGTGCCGTTTATCGACGGCGGCAATGCCTATGAAGGTTCGCTGCCCAAGGGTGGCGATTTGCGGCTGGGTGCCGGTATTGGCGGGCGCTTCTATACCAATTTCGGGCCGCTGCGCGTCGACGTCGCGACGCCGCTGAACCCACGCAAGGGCGACGGCAAGGTCGCGCTCTACATCTCGATCGGACAAGCGTTCTGATGGCCGACGAAGAGGTGATCGTGGTGCGCGCGCCGCTTTGGCAACGCGTGCTGAAATGGACCGGCGTCGCGTTGATCGGGTTGGTGGCGCTGGTCGGGCTGGTCGTGCTGGGGCTGAACACCGCTCCCGGGCGACGGGTCATCGCGAACTATCTGGGCGACTATACCACCGCCGCAGGACTCAACATCAAGGTCGGGCGGATCGAGGGTTCGCTTTACGGGAAGATGGTGCTGACCGACGTACGTGTCAGCGATCCGCAGGGGGTGTTCCTGAGTTCGCCCCGGATCGCGGTCGATTGGCGACCGTTCGCCTATGCCAGCAACCATATCGATGTGAAGTCGGCGCAGGCGGCACGGGTGACGATGGCGCGCTCGCCGGTGTTCAAGCCAGTACCGAGCGACCCCAATGCGCCGATCCTGCCCGATCTCGACATCGATATCGGGCGGCTGACGGTCGACCGGATGGTCCTGGCCAAGCCGGTGACGGGGACAGTGCATATCCTCAGGATCGACGGGGCGACGCATATTGCCGACCGTCGCGCGCAAGTGACGGCGGATGTGGCCGCGTTGACCGGGGCGGGCGTCGCGGGTGGGGATCGGTTGCGCTTCAAGCTCGACGCGGTACCCGATCGCGATTTGCTCGACATCGACACGCGGCTGACGGCGCCCGCAAATGGCGTGGTCGCGGCGATGAGCGGGATCAAGGCGCCGGTAGATTTCACGGTTGGCGGCACGGGAAGCTGGAAGGCGTGGACCGGCAAGGCCTCGGGGACGCTGGGCGGTGCATCGTTTGCCGATCTGGCGCTGACCGCGAAGAGCGGGCGCTTCACGGTGCGCGGCTCGGCGAATCCCGGACTCTATCCAGGCGGCGCGCCGAAGGATCAGGCGACGCCGACCAATCCGCTCGCGCGGTTGACCGCGCCACGCCTCGATATTGCGGCCGATGCGACGCTCGATCAGCGCAAGATGACGCTGTCGGCGACCGCGCGTTCCGATGCGCTGGCGGTCGATGCCAAGGGCTTGCTCGACTTTGCGGCGAGCACGTTCGGGCAGTTCGCGGTCAATGCGCGGCTGCTCACCCCCGGCGCGATCGCCCCCAATTTGAACGGGCGCGATGTTACCGCGCGCGTGGTGCTCGACGGCAAATTCGCCACGCCGACGGTTAATTATGTCGTGACGGCGGGCGTGCTCGGCTTTGGCGAGACGCGGGTCGAGCGGCTCTATGCGTCGGGGCTGGCGCGGATCGACACCGACCATATCATCGTTCCGGTCGCCGCGCGTGCTGCGCGCGTGACGGGGCTGAACGCGGCGGCGGGCGGCTTGCTCGATAACGTGACGATCAACGGCGACTTCGCGATTGCGGGTGACAAGCTGCTGTCGGACAATTTGAAGATCCGATCGCGCAAGATCGATGCGACTGCCCTGGTCGTCGCCGATCTGTCGACCGGCCTGTATCGCGGTGCGCTGAACGGGCGCGTCAACGATTACCGGATCGACGGGGTCGGGATCGTATCGCTGCGCACCGATGCCAAATTGATAACGGTGCCGAGCGGCGGGTTCGGGATTACCGGCCATGTCGCGGCGCGGACGTCGCAGATTTTCAACGAAGGCGCGCGGAGCTTCCTGGGCGGGAATGCGGTGGCGACGGCGGATGTCGGCTATGATCCGAACGGGATTATCACCTTTCGCAATTTGCGGCTGAATGCGCCGCAATTCCGCGTGACGCGCGGGCAGGGGCGGTACGATCCGAAGGGGCCTTTGCTGGTCGATGCCGATGCCTATTCGACAGCCTACGGGCCGCTGTTCGCGCGGGTTTCGGGCACGGCGACGCAGCCCGTCGTTTTGCTGCGCGCGCCGCGTCCGGGTGTCGGGGTCGGGCTCGTAAACCTCGAGGCGCGGGTGCGCGGGACCGGCTCCGCCTACGCAGTCCTGGCCAAGGGTGGGACGCAATATGGCCCGTTCAGCGCCGATTTGCTGGTCAATCCGGCCAAGCAATTGACCGTCGATATCCGCAACGCGCGCTTCGCTGGGGTCGATTTCAAGGGGCGCGTCCAGCAACTTGGCAGCGGTCCGTTCGGCGGGCGCGTGACCTTTGCCGGGTCTGGCATCAGCGGCGCGGCGTTGCTGGGTGCGCAAGGGTCAGTGCAGCGCGTCGATGTTGCGGCGCGGGCGAACAACGCGAAGATTCCGGGCGATGTGGATTTCACGATCGGCCGCGCAATCATCAACGCGCGCGCGGTGCTCTATGCCAACGCACCGCAGATTGTCGCCGACGCGCAGGTCGCCGACCTGCGGTATGGGCCGACGGTGCTATCCACTGCACGCGCGAAGGTGAATTACACCGGCGGCAGCGGCACCGCGCAGGTTGTGGCGCAAGGATCGAACGGCGTGCCGTTCCGCGTCGCCGCCAACGCGCGGCTCAGCCCGAAATTGTGGCTGGTCGCGACGCAGGGCCAGGCGAACGGGATCGATTTCAAGACCGATACCCCGGCGCGGATCGAGATCGACCGCGGCGTGTATCGACTGCAGCCAACACGCATCGGGTTCGGCGCGGGTAAGAGCGCCGGATCGGCGCGGATTGCAGCGGATTATGGCTCCGGCCTGTCAGCGAAATTGCGGCTCGATGCGCTCGATCTGTCAGTCGCCAATGCGCTGATCCCCGATCTTGGGCTGGGGGGATCGGCAACAGGATCGCTCGATTACACGCAGCCGCGCGGTGCTTCGGTCCCGCAGATCGCCGGGCAATTCCGGGTGAAGAACTTCACGCGCTCCAGCCTCGCCAGCGTATCCGAGCCGGTCGATCTGGTGGCGCAGGTCGGGCTGAGCAACGCCGGTGGCGAGGCGCGCGCGCTGATCCAGCGCGGCGGCACGACGGTCGGGCGGCTGGTCGCGGCGCTGCGGCCGCTGGGCGGTGGCGCGAGTTGGACCGAGCGGCTGCTGTCGGCACCGCTGTCTGGCGGCATTCGCTACAATGGTCCCTCGGGCGTGCTGTTTTCTTTCGCCGGGCTGTCGAAGCAACAATTGTCGGGCCCGATCGCGCTTGCCGCCGATTTCGGCGGGCGCGTGGATGCGCCGCAACTGACCGGGCTGATCCGTGCCGATTCGCTGACCTATGACAATGAGACATATGGCACGCGGCTGACGCAGATGAAGCTGGCCGGGCGTTTCACCAGCGACCGGCTGGAGATCACACAAATGTCGGCGCGCGCGGGCGAGGGGACCGTGCAGGCGCAGGGTTCGGTCGGATTTTCCTCGGCCGCGGGCTTCCCGATCGATTTCCGCGCGACGCTCAACAATGCGCGATTGGCGCGCAGCGATGCGCTCGGCGCGACGGCGACGGGCACGATCGCGGTCACCAACAGCAAGGCCAATGGCGGACTGATCAAGGGCGATTTGCGCATTCCCGAGGCGCGCTACGAGATCATCCGTCAGGGCCAGGCCGAAGTCGCCGAACTGACCGGGGTCCGCCGCAAGAGCGACCTAGTCAAGGCCGCCGCCGCCGGACCTGCCGAGGCACCGGTCGGTTTGTTCAAGCTCGATCTGCGCGTCCGCTCCGACAATCAATTGTTCGTGTCGGGCATGGGGCTCGAGTCCGAATGGGAGATGGACTTGCGCGTCCAGGGGACGTCGGCGGCACCGCGCATCGTCGGGCGGCTGCAGATCGTGCGCGGCACCTATTCGTTCGCGGGCAAGCGTTTCGACGTGACCAAGGGGGATGTGCGCTTCGACGGCGGTCCGCTGGCCGATCCGCAGATCGCACTCAGCGCCACCACGACGACCAACGACATCACGGTGGTGATCGACGTTACCGGCACTGGGCAGAAGCCGCAGATCGCGTTCAACTCAACCCCCGCGCTGCCGCAGGATGAGGTGCTGAGCCGCTTGCTGTTTGGGGATTCTGTGACGAATCTGTCGGCGATCCAGGCGATCCAGCTCGCCTCCGCGCTCAATTCGCTGCGCGGATCGGGCGGCGGGCTCAATCCGCTCGGCAAATTGCGCTCGGTGGCGGGAATCGACCGGCTTCGAATTCTGGGTGCGGACGAAGCGACCGGGCGCGGGACGTCGCTGGCTGCGGGCAAGTACATCACTAACAACATCTATGTCGAAGTGATCACCGACTCGCGCGGGTTTACCGCGACGCAGTTGGAAGTCTCACTGACCAAGGCGCTCAGCGTGCTGTCGCAGGCGGGGTCGTTTGGCGGTTCGAATATCACGGTGCGCTACAAGAAAGATTTCTAATCGCAACCTATCTCTTCCCGTAAGCCGAAAAATCGAATATCGGGTATCCTCGAACGAGGACGGTGCCGGATATGACAATCGAACATTTCGACGTTGTGGTGGTCGGCGCAGGCCTGTCCGGGATCGGCGCGGCCTATCATCTGCAGACGATGAGCCCGGATCGCTCTTACGTCATTCTCGAAGGGCGGGCGGCGCTTGGCGGGACGTGGGATCTGTTCCGCTATCCCGGCATCCGTTCGGATTCGGACATGTACACGCTTGGCTATTCGTTCAAGCCGTGGACCGAGGCCAAGGCAATCGCCGATGGCCCGTCGATCCTCAAGTATGTCAGCGACACGGCGCGCGACTTCGGAATCGACCAGCACATTCGCTTCAAGCACCATGTCAAGCGCGCCGCCTGGTCGACCGCCGACGCACGCTGGACAGTCGATGCCGAGGGGCCGGACGGGCCGGTGAGCTACACCTGCAATTTCCTCTTCATGTGCAGCGGCTATTATAATTACGCGCGTGGCCACACGCCCGAGTGGAAAGGCGCCGATAGCTTTGCCGGGCGGATCGTGCATCCGCAATTCTGGCCGAACGATCTCGATTACGCGGGCAAGAAGGTCGTGGTGATCGGCAGTGGCGCGACGGCGGTCACCTTGATCCCGGCGATGGCGGATACGGCAGCGCATGTGACGATGCTGCAGCGCTCCCCGACCTATGTCGTCTCGCGCCCGGCCGAGGATGCGGCCGCGAACTGGCTGCGCTCCAAACTGCCTGCGAAACTTGCCTATAGCCTGGTGCGCTGGCGCAACGTGCTGTTCGGGATGTTCTTTTTCAACATGGCGCGAAAGCGCCCGGCGAAGGTGAAAGACCGGCTGATCGGGATGGTCCGCGATGAGCTCGGGCCGGAGTACGACATCGACCGGCACTTCACGCCGAAATACAATCCGTGGGATCAGCGACTGTGCCTCGTCCCCGATTCCGATCTGTTCGAAGTGTTGCGCAGCGGCAAGGCCTCGGTCGTGACCGACACGATCGACCATTTCACACCCGGCGGCATCGCGCTCGCATCGGGCGAGGAGCTGGCAGCGGACGTGGTCGTCACCGCGACCGGGCTGGAATTGCAATTGCTGAGCGACGTGACGTTCAGCGTCGACGGCGCGCCGGTCGATTTGTCCAAGACGTTCAATTACAAGGGTATGATGTTCTCGGACCTGCCGAACATGGCGACCTCGTTCGGCTATACCAATGCGTCGTGGACGCTGAAGGCGGACCTCACCTGCGCCTATGTCTGTCGCTTGCTCAATACGATGAAGGCGCGCGGGCTGCGGCAGGCGACGCCGCGGGTCGGCGATGTCGAACTGACGCCGGCGCCGTTCCTCGATTTCAGCTCGGGTTACGTGACGCGCGCGATGGAGAAATTCCCCAAGCAGGGCAGCAAAGCGCCGTGGCGCGTGCATCAGAATTACGCGCGCGATCTGCTCGCGCTGCGCTACGGATCGGTCGACGACGGGATGGAGTTCTCCAACCCCGCGCCGGTCGCTGTGGCGCGCGAGACCGCTTCGGTCTGACGCCTACGCAACGTGTCGCTCGACGGGATGCTTGCACGTCCTAGCGACATTGTTGCTTGCGGTGTTCGTTCGAACGAACTAATAGCGCGCGCTATGCTGCAACACCGACTGCTCGAGATCGCGATCGCCGAATTCGCCGCCAAGGGGCTGGAGGGCGCGAGCACGCGTGGCATCGCCACCGCGGCGGGCACGGCGATGTCGTCGATTACCTATCATTATGGCGGCAAGGAAGGGCTTTACCTCGCCGCGGCGGATTACATCGCGGTGCAACTCTGCGAAGAAATGGCCCCCGTCATCGACGAGATCGATCTCTCGGCGGAGATCGGTGCGGTTGAGGCGCGGCGCCGCATCCACGATATCTTGCGCCAGATGATCGACACGATGGCCGGCGACAAGAGCGCGGCCTGGTCTTTGTTCATCATGCGCGAGCAAATGGCGCCGACCGAAGCGTTCGACCGGATTTACGGCGGGTTGATGGGCAAGATGCTCGAAACGCTCTGCGAATTGGTGTGCATCGCGACGCGGGGCGAGGATCGCGATGCTGCGCGGATCGTGGTCATCACGCTGATGGGCCAAGTTCTTGTCCTGCGTGCGTCGCGTGCGACGGTGTTGAAGCTGATGAAGCGCGACACGATCGATGCGGATGCCGTTGCCACGCTGCAGCAACGCATTGCTGCCAATACCGATGCCATACTCGACCGGTTGATCACCGAAGGCCAGGACCGTTCATGAGCGCCGACCAGAGCAAGCAGCCGCAAGACGACACCGCCAAGCCCGACGACGCCCCCAAGAAACCCTCGATCTTCAGCAAGCCGTTGTTCTGGGTCGTGCTGGTGGTCGTGGTGGGTGCGATCGTGATCGGGTCGGTGCTCTATTATCTCGACGCGCGGCAATATGAGACGACCGACGATGCGTTCGTCGATGCGCATATCGTGCGGATTTCGCCGACCGTGGCGGGGACTCTGAAACAAGTGGCGGACGTCGACAATCGCCATGTCGAGGCAGGGCGTCTGCTCGCGGTGATTAGCGCGTCAGGACCGGAAGCGCGGCTTTCGGAAGCGGCCGCCGATGTGAAGCAGGCCGAGGCACAGTTCGAGCAGGCGCGCGCGCAGGTCGCCGCAGCACAGGCGACGCGCGATCAGGCTGCGGCGCAGGCGCGCGGTCCGCTCGCCACCGCGGCCAAGGCGCAGCAGGACCTGGCCCGTTATGAGGCGCTGCAGCGGATCGATTCGGCTGCGGTGGCCGGGCAACAGCTTGATGCCGCCCGCGCCGTCGCGCGTTCGACCGCTGCCGAAGCGACCGCTGCGCGCCAGCAAATTGGCAGTGCCGCCGCCAATGTCGAAGTTGCCCGGCGTCAAGTCACCGCCGCGCGCGCCGTGATCGAGGCGCGGCAAGCTTCGGTGCGTCAGGCCAATGTCACGCTTGGCGACAACCGGCTGACCGCGCCGGTTTCCGGCCAGGTCGTCAACCGGCAAGTCAATGTCGGATCCTATGTCGGGCCGGGGACGCAATTGATGGCGATCGTGCCGGATCACATCTGGGTTACTGCGAATTTCAAGGAAACCCAGTTGCAGCGGATGAAGATCGGCCAGCCAGTCATGATCACGGTCGATGCCTATCCCGATGTGAAATTCACCGGGCATGTCGATTCGGTCCAGCGTGGGGCAGGGCAGGCGTTCGCGCTGCTGCCGCCACAAAATGCGACGGGGAATTACGTGAAGGTCGTGCAGCGCGTCCCGGTTCGGATCGAGTTCGACGTGAAGCCGGGTGGCCCCGATCCGCGTAAATACCCGCTCGGGCCGGGCATGTCGGTCGTGCCGACGGTGAAGGTCCGCTAGGATGGCGACGGCCGGCGCGCAGGACGGCTGGGATCCCTCACGATCGGCGGCGGGCAGCTACAGCCCGTGGCTGATCGTGGCGATCATTTCGATCCCCACCTTCATGGAAGTGCTCGACACCTCGATCGCGAACGTCGCGCTCGATCATATCGCCGGTGGCCTGTCGATTTCGAACGACCAGGCGACGTGGGTGCTGACCAGCTATCTCGTCGCCAATGCGATCATCATCCCGATCAGCGGCTGGCTGTCCGACGTGATCGGGCGGAAACGCTATTTCATGATCTCGATCGCGTTGTTCACCCTGTCGTCGTTGCTGTGCGGGCTTGCGCCCAATCTGACGACGCTGGTGATCGCGCGCGTGCTGCAGGGCATCGGCGGAGGCGGTCTCGCCCCGGTCGAGCAGTCGATTCTAGCCGACACCTTCCCGCCGCGGTTGCGCGGGATGGCGTTTGCTGCCTTTGCGATCGTGGTGGTGGTGGGGCCGGTGCTCGGACCGACGCTGGGTGGATACATCACCGAAAATTCGAGCTGGCACTGGGTGTTTTTGATCAATGTGCCGATCGGGATCGCGTCGCTGTTTCTGGTCAATATCTTCGTCGACGAGCCCAAAGCGATAAAGGACGACCACGCCAAGCTGCTGAAGCGCGGCATTAGGGTCGATTATATCGGGATCATCCTGATCATTCTCGGGCTCGGCTTCTTCGAATATACGCTGGACCGCGGGCTTCGCGAGGATTGGTTCGCCAGCAGCTTTATCGTGACGACAGCAACGATCTCGGCGGTCTCGCTGATCGCGCTGGTGCTGTGGGAGCTGAATAACGACGATCCGGTGATCGATCTGAAATTGCTGAAGAGCCGCAATCTTTCGCTCACGCTGCTGATGATGGGGGTGACGGGCATGATCCTGTTCGGCACGACGCAGCTTATCCCGCAGATGTTGCAGCAAGTGCTCGGGTACACGTCGTTTCAGGCGGGGCTGGCGTTGACGTTCGGCGGGCTTGCGACGCTAGCGGCCGTGCCGTTTGCGGGGCGCCTGTCCGGCAAAGTCGATGTGCGGTTGCTGCTGTTTCCGGCGTTGCTCGTGCAGGCGTTTGCATTGTGGAACATGACGCACCTGAATGCCGACATCACCTTTCACGATGCGGCGATCGCGCGGCTGTTCCAGGCCATGGCGCTGCCGTTCCTGTTCGTGCCAATCAACGCCGTCGCCTATGTCGGCCTGCCGCAGAACAAGACCGCGCAGGCATCGAGCTTGCTCAATATCGCGCGCAATTTGGGTGGATCGATCGGAATTTCGATCTCGCAGACGTTGTTGGCGACCGGGTTGCAGCGGCATCAATCGAATTTGGTCAATCCGCTCAACCCGTTGAATCCCAATTACAATGACTGGATGCAAAAGGCGCAAGGGGCGTTCGGCGACGCGACGACGCCGCTTGCCGTGCTGTATCAGACGGTGCAGCGGCAGGCGGCGATGCTCGCCTTTCTCGATGTGTTCCAATCGTTGATGATCGTGGTGCTGTGCGTGGCACCGCTGGTATTCTTTATGCGCCCCGGCAAGGCCGGTGGCGGTGGTGGAGGCATGGGACATTGACCCGCTTATCCGTGGCAATTGCGCTCCTCGGAGCGACGCTGCTTGCCGGCTGCACCGTTGGCCCAGACTATCGCGCGCCGACGCTGGCCGTGCCGCCGAGTTTTGCCGAGCCGCAAGGCAGCGCGTCCGGCGCGGCGGTCGATCCCGCGCGGTGGTGGACCACGTTTGGTGATCCGGTGCTGACCGCGCTGGTCGAGCGCGCTTTGAAGGACAGCCCCGACGTTGCGATCGCGGCATCCCGTGTGCGGCAAGCACGGCTGCAGGAGATTGCGGCTTACGCGGTCGGTCGACCCACGGTCCACGCGGTCGGCAATGTGTCGCACGTCGAATTTAGCAAGAATGCGGGGTTTTCTTCGCTCGCAAGCCTGTTCTCGGGCGGGAGCGGTGGCGGGAGTTCCTCGGGCGGCGGCATCGCTTTGCCCGGCGGTGGCATCACCACCTTTGCCGCCGGGTTCGATGCAAGTTGGGAGATCGACCTGTTCGGCGGTGGGCGGCGTGGGGTGGAGAGCGCGGTTGCGCGAACCGATGCCGCGATCTGGTCGCAGCGCGATGCCGCGGTGACGCTGAGCGCCGAAGTGGCGCAAGCCTATTTCGCGTTGCGTCAGGATCAGGCGCAGATTGCCGTCGTCGAGGAAGAGCGCGGGCACCAGCGGCGCGCGCTGGAGATTGCCGGGAACATCGCGAAGGTTGGCTTGAGCCCGCAGATCGATGTGACACGACAGCGCCAGTCGATCACCAGCCTCGAGGCGCGGCTCGAGCCGTTGCGCGCCGATACGCGCGTCCGCATCCATGCGCTCGGTATCCTGCTCGGTGCCGAGCCCGAAAGCCTGAGCGCGGTGTTGAAGGCCCTGCCGGTCGCGCCTGCGTCGATCCCGGTGGTGCCGGCGGGCCTGCCGTCGGACTTGCTCCGCCGCCGCCCGGATATCCGCGCGGCCGAGCGCCAACTGGCCGCGTCCACCGCCGACATCGGGGTGGCCGTTGCCGATCTGTATCCGAAGTTCAGGCTGACGGGGATGGCGGAATTCCTGTCGACTTCGCTTGCGTCGCTGCTGTCGCGTGACAGCATCCAGGCGACCGGTGTCGGCGGCGTCAGTTTCCCGCTGCTCGATTGGGGGCGACGCAAGGCGACGGTGGGCATCCGCAAGGAAGACCGCGAACAGGCGTATCTGCGTTACAAGGCGACCGTTCTTGGCGCACTCCGCGACGTTGAAGACCCGCTGGCGCGGATCGATGCGGAACGGCGGCGCAATGCTGCGCTGACGCGCGCCGTTGCCGATGCCGAAGCGACCGCCCGCGCCGTGAACGCGCAATATCGCACCGGTTTCGTCGCGCAGACCGCGCTGATCGACGCACAAGTCAGCGTACTGATCGCGCGCGAGCAGCTGGTTGCCAGCGACGCCCAATTGCGGGTGGACACGGCGGCGCTGTTCAAGGCGATCGGCGGCGGCTGGGACGAAACGCCGAGCGGGTGACTGGCACGGGCGGGCATAAGGGCCTAAAGTCCAGGCCATGGATACCAAGGACTTACGCGCCGCCGCGCTCACCCATCTCGGAGCGCTGATCGCGTTCGACACCACGTCGCGTGATTCAAACCTGACGCTTATCCAATATGTCGAGGCCTTTCTGGACGGATATGGCGTGGCCAGCCGCCGGGTGGTGAACGCGGATCGCACAAAATCCAATCTTTACGCGACAATCGGGCCTTCGGTGCCGGGCGGCGTGGTCTTGTCGGGGCATACCGATGTCGTGCCGGTCGATGGGCAGGCATGGAGCAGCGATCCATTCACGCTGACCCGGCGCGGCGAGCGGCTGTACGGGCGCGGCACGTGCGACATGAAGGGGTTTCTGGCGCTTGCGCTGGCGGCAGTGCCGGCCTTTGCAAAGGGGCAGACCGCGCGTCCGCTGCACCTGGCTTTCTCGTATGACGAAGAAGTGGGCTGCCTCGGCGCCCCGTCGATGATCCGCGAACTCGTCACCGGTCTGCCGAGCCCGCTCGCGGTGATCGTGGGCGAACCGACGAACATGGAGGTCGTCAGCGGGCACAAGGGCATCTCGACCTGGCGCGTGACCGTGACCGGCCACGAAGCGCATTCGAGCCTGACGCACCTCGGCATCTCGGCCAATATGGTCGCGGTCGGCCTGATGGCGCGGTTGCGCGACCTGGCGACCGCGCTGGAAGACCATGGCAATCCGGCATCGCTTTACCATCCGGCACACGCGACCCTTACAATCGGGCTGATCCAGGGTGGGACCGCGGTCAACATCCTCGCGCGCGAATGCAGCTTCGTGTTCGATTTGCGCACGCCACCCGGTCAGGACCCAGATGCGATCATCGCCCCGTTTCTCGCCGCCTGCGGGGCGGAGGATACGGCTTTGAAGCGGCAGTTTTCCGACGCCGGGGTCCAAGTCCAGCGGCGCTCCGCCACGCCGTCCTTCGCGCCCGAGATCGACGGTCCGGCCGAGTTGCTCGCGCGGCGGCTGGCCGGTGACAATGGACCTGCGCGCGCGGTTGCCTATGCGGCGGAAGCGGGCCAGTTTCAGGGGGCTGGCTTCTCGACGATCATCTGCGGCCCCGGCTCGATCGAGCAAGCACATCAAGCCGATGAATATATGGAAATTACGCAATTCGAGCGTGGCGCGGCGTTCATGACGCGGCTTTGTGACGCGATGGCGTGATTTTCAACGCTACAAAAGCGCCAAAATTCTTACTTAGCTCTTTTTTTTGACCAATTCCGCCGGGGTTTCTTGGAAACTTCGTGTGTCCCGAATCGGGAAAGAAACGGCCTGAGTAGACTCAATACATAATTCGGATTGGAGCGTTGTCGGATGTGAGAGTTCCGATCCGATCCGGCAATAACCCGTTCAAAAGTCGACCGAGTTAGCTCCGCATCGGATCGGATGGTCGGTTTACCAGGGGCGCGAAGTTTCGCCGTAAACCAGTTTCAGAATGAAGCTCAACATAACGTTTCTCCCTTGTGCACTCAGGCGAGTGCACAAGATTCTTAATGGAATCTTAAGGACAAAGCAAATCAAGATCGGCCAAGGTCGGGAGTCGCGGAAAGACTGCTTAACCGTTCGTTGAGGCCTTTGGAGTACCGCGATTGCCATGGGAAACGCCCGGCATCCACCAGCGGCAACGCGCCGACCGACACAAGCGGTCTTACGCCAGCCCGATGACAGGATTGAGGCGCCACAACTCGCTGGCCCAATCCCCCGGCGTAATTCGGGAAATAGTGGGTCGGCGCCGTGGATACTACCCGCGCTATCCGATGGGGTCGGCCGCGATCTAACCTGGACCTTCATCGCCTTTGTTGAGATAACGAACTTTGCGGCGTTGCGGCGATATCTCGGTCGGACGCGCGCCGACGCGTTGGTACTTGACCTAGAAAAACGGATCGTCTCCGCTTTGCCGACAACAATATCGACAGTAATCGGTCGGCCGACGATCGAACTAACGTTCGACGGTGCTTCCTACGCCGACCTCGAAACCACGAATGCACAATTGCGTGCTGCGATTTCAGCGCCGTTCGATATCGACAATGAAATGCACACGATCGAGATTGTCATCGGCGCTGCCGGTGCGCCGATCGGTACGACCGAGGATGTCCGGCTTACCGAAGAAGCCGAAGGAGCGTTGGAGGAAGCGCGGCAAGAGCGCCGCAGCGTGCTTCGCGACCTGTCCGCTGGAACGCCGGCGTTCGACCGTCTGACGCTCACGCGCGAACTGCCGCTTGCCATCGTAAATGGCGAGATGTTTCTACAATATCAGCCCAAGCTGCATGTGCGCGATCAAAAAGTCGCGAGTGCGGAGGCGCTAGTGCGCTGGCAGCACCCGACGCGCGGCCTGATCCTGCCAAGCGATTTCATCACGGTAGCCGAGGAAGCGCGGCAAATTTCGGCGCTGACGCTTTGGACGCTGGATGAAGTCATTCGAGACCAGCGGACGATTGCCAAAGATGGGCACGATCTTACGATTTTCGTCAACATTTCTGGGCAGTTGCTGGGTGAAAAATCGTTCGTTGAAGCGGCGTGCGAAAAGGTCCGCGACGGCGGCGCTAAAATCGGATTCGAAATTACCGAGACTGCCGTTATTCGCGACCCCGACTGCGCGATTGCGAATTTGAAGATCTTCGCAGACCAAGGCATCACCATTGCAATCGATGATTATGGTGCCGGCCTTTCGTCGCTCGCCTATCTCAAACAATTGCCGGCGCGCGAACTGAAAATTGACAAGATGTTCGTGCTGCAGTTGACGAGCAGCAACCGCGATCCGCTTATCGTTCGCTCGACGATCGATCTCGCCCATGCACTGGATATGGAAGTCACCGCGGAGGGTGTCGAAACCCAGGCGGCAATGGCGCTTTTGTCGGTGATGGGATGCGACATGATCCAAGGGTACCTGATCAGTCGTCCGGTCTCCATCGACGCGTTTCGGCGGTACTTGCGCGACGATGTTGCGCGCCCGCTGGAGGACGCGCGCCAGTCGATGTTCAAGCGCCCAGCGACCTTTTGGAAAAGCGCTTGAACATAAGTGTTAGCCGCTTAGCCCGGTCTTAACGACTTCACGAGCATGGTCGCCGTGATGAGGCGCCTTTACCTCCGCGCGTTTGCGATCTTGCTGCTTGCCTCGGTCGAGCCACGCCTCGTCATAGCTGCCGCAACCGCGCAAGCGCCAGTGGCATCCAGCGCCCTGTTCGAGACGTTGATCGCCGATGCACGGGCACAAATGCTGATTGATCCGGCGCAGACCATCGTCCAGGCGAAAGCGGCCGAGCAGATGGCATCCACGATGCCGGACCGGCAGAAAACCGTCGCAATCGCGACAGCGAAATGGTTGCAAGGCGAAGCCTATGTCCGTCTAAATAACGCTGCCGCCGCCGCGCCGCTGATCGACAGCGCCATCAGGATGGTTTCCAAGGCAGGGGTGGTCACCAAATTGAATGGCGACCTCTTGCTATCGCGTGGTGGGTTGATGACAGCGCAGGCAGACGTGGCGGGCGCATTAGCTGCCTATCAACAAGCGCACGATGTGTTTCGTTCGATCGGCGAAACCCGCAGCCAAGCGATCGCATTGGTATTGATGGGTGTCCTTTACACGGAAGCGGACGATCACGAGAATGCGCTGAAATACTTCAAGCAAGCGCTGGATGTATATCAGGCAGATCAGCAGCTTCTTTTCTCGGTATATACAAATCGCGGGGTGTCGCTGCAGGAACTTCATCGTTTTGCCGCGGCGCAAGTTGAGTTCCGCGAAGCGCTAAAGGTCGCCCGCGCGCTGAAAAGCCCTAATCTTGAAGGCCAGACGCTGCGCAATATCGCGCGTGGTCAATTGGAGGCGGGGCAACTCAGCGCCGCTGATCGCAGCATCGCATTGGGGTTCCAGGCTTCACGGGGTGGCGATGCCGCGTCGTCGCGCGCGCACTTTCTCGTGCTTTCGGCTTGGTCGGCGCGGCTCCACGGACGCATGGGTGAGGCGGAGCGTCTGATCCGGCGGGCATTTGGCATGGTCGGCACCGAAAGCTCCACGCTTGATCTGCGCGAGGGACACCAGACGGCGTACGACATCTTCAAGAAAACCGGAAACCAGGGGCAAGCGCTGCTCCACCTGGAGGCGCTCAAGAAATTTGATGACAAGACCTCCACGCTGGCGGCGTCGGCCAATACGTCGCTTGCCGCCGCGCGGTTCGATTTTGCCAATCAGGAACTAAAGATCGAAAAGCTGAAGCGCGCGCAGTTGCAGCGCAATATCGATGACGCGAAGCAACGCGCCCAGACGCAGCAGCAAATCTTTGCGGTGCTTGGTCTCGCGTCGCTGATCATCGTCGCGATGCTTGCGTTCGGTTTGATCACAATCCGGCGCAGCCGTAACGAAGTGCGCGCTGCCAACGTCGATCTTGGCCTGACCAACGCCGCACTCGGCAAGGCGCTGGCCGCCAAGACCGAATTCCTTGCCACGACCAGCCATGAGATCCGCACGCCGCTCAATGGCATTCTCGGGATGACGCAAGTGATGTTGGCCGATGCGGCGCTCAGCGCGCCGCTGCGTGACCGGATCGGCGTCGTGCACGGCGCGGGCCTCACGATGCGCGCGCTGGTCGATGACATTCTCGATATTGCGAAGATGGAAACCGGGAATCTGACGATCGAGCGCGTGCCGTTCGATCTGACGGCGACGTTGCGCGACGTTTGCCGGATGTGGGAGGAGCAAGCCCGCGCCAAGGGTCTGGACTTCACGCTGGACGTGCAAGAGGCACCGACGATGATCGAAGGCGATCCGGCGCGGATCCGCCAGATCGCGTTCAACCTGCTGTCCAATGCGCTGAAGTTTACCGATAGTGGCGATGTCACCGTGCGCGCCTTTGCCAGCGATACGATGCTGTCGATATCGGTCGCGGACACCGGCCTCGGCATTCCCCCGGACAAGTTGGACATCATCTTCGAATCGTTTCGCCAGGTCGATGCGGGGACGACGCGCAAATATGGCGGCACTGGCCTGGGGCTGGCGATTTGTCGCAACCTCGCGCAGGCGATGGACGGCGATGTTCGCGTCTCGAGCACGCCAAATGCCGGGACCATTTTCACGCTCGAAATTCCGCTGCTGCTCGCTGAAGCACCCGACGCCACGCCCGACGAAGCCCCGAGCGGGCCTGGCGCGCTGTTGATTCTGGACCGCAATCCGATTTCACGCGCGATGCTGCGCGCTGTCCTGGAAGCGCGCGCCGGGACTGTGCTGTTCGCGTCGAGCGCCGATGAGGCGATTGCGCACATCGGCACCCGCCGCGTGGCCCGCGTGCTAATCGATGATGCGACGATCAAAGCGGCGGACGATGTCGACGCTGCGTTGCAAGCGCTGGGCGGACTCGACGTGATAACGGCATTGCTGTGGCCTGCGCCGGATGCGGCCGATCGCGATCGGTTCACCGCACTCGGCATCGACCATGTCATCGCCAAGCCGATCGCCGGTGCAGCGCTTGCCGCCATCTTGTTCAATGCGCCAAGTCGCGGCGAAGCCGGGCTCAATCGACTTGTATCGCAAGCGGCGTGACCCGATAGAGATGGCCGATATGCCCGCACCCTCCACCTTTGATCGTCGCGCGAGCCGCAGACGATGAACATCCTGTTCATCGAAGATGACCCGATGAACCGGCGTGTCGTGAAGGATATGCTGGATGTCGCCGGTGCGACCATGACCGGTGCGGAAAGTGCCGAAATCGGGCTCGAGCTGATCGGCAAGCATGATTTCGAAATGGTCCTCCTCGATTTGCGCATGCCGGGCATGGATGGGTTCGAAGCGTTGCGGCACATCCGCGCGCGTGGCGATGCGAAAGCGCAACTTCCGGTTATCATTCTGACCGCCGATACAGCGGTCGATCTGCGCGAGCGGTGTCTCGCCGACGGTGCGGATGAAGTGTTGTTCAAGCCGGTCGCGATGGATTCGCTGTTCGATGCGATCGGGCGGATGCTCGCGAAAGGTGCCGGAGACGGCATGATCGGCTGATCCGGTGCCGGATCGTCCAGCAATCGTATAGCGCGGAGCCGACTAGCCTGATCTATTCACCGGCAGCGTTTCTCAGCCGATGGGTCAGCGCAGGCGTCGTGTAGCCGCAGGCAGGGCGCATGGGTCCCAAGCGCCTGTCTCATCGCGGGTTCACAGTTTGGGGCGGAGTTGATGGGCGGGGTTCGTTTGGCGGCCACTGCCGCATCGATCATGGTCCCGTGGTGCGCAAGTTGAGCGCGATGGATCGGAACAGCGCGGCATCGGGACAGGCGCTTGCGAAGGCGATGCGGATGCGGCTGGTGGTTTCGACGACGCGCGCGGCGACCTTGAGCAGCCGCAGGCGGATGGTCGCGAACTCGGCGGTGCGGAGCGTGGCGGTTGCGGGCATAGCGTGCCGCACGGCCCACATCAGCCAGTAGGCGGCGGTGTGAAGGATGAGCCGCATCTGATTGGCGTTGGCCGAGCAGCAGGAGGTTCGGTCGCTCTTCAGCTGCGTTTTATGCAGCTTGATCAAGTTTTCCGCCTGGCCGCGGGCGCAGTAAAGCGTGTCATAGATCCGTTCAGCGCTGCCCTCGGCAAGCGAGGTGACAACGAGGCGGATGTCGAGGCCGAGGCTGCTCGCCTCGATGCGAGCAACGACGCGACGTTCGGTATTCCCCCAGGTTTTCGCAGCGTAGCGCGTCTCTGCGTAACGCCTTAGTTCGACCAGTCCCTGCAATGCCCGGTCGGTCGCGCAGGCATCGCCTTCCCGAACGATGACGGGATCGGCGTGGAGCGTGCGGTTGCCGGGCAGCCCGAAGATGTAGTCGATTCCGTTCGCCTCGCACCAGGCCATCGGCTCTGGCCGACCGTAATGACCATCGCCGCGCAGCGTGATCCGGGTATCGGGCCAGTGGCGACGGATACGTCGCACGAGCCGGCGAACATGGCCGGCGACTTCCTTGCCCGACGGCGTTTTGCCGGTGCGCAGCAGCATCGCAACCGGCCGCCCGGTAGCGGTGTCGTAGACATGGATCGGCAGGAAGCAGCGCTCGCCGTAGTGGCCGTTCCAGAAAGAGAGCTGCTGCGCGCCGTGTACGACGTCGACGGTATCATCGATGTCGAGCGTCACCGCCGCAGGTGGCACGGGGTAGCTCGCGCAATAAAGGTCGACCAGCGTACCGGTCAGACGGATCAACTCGCGCGTAGTCGGCGCGTTTTCCCACCGGCTCATCGTCGGCTGGCTGGCCAGCCCGAACGGATCACCCGGCAGTTTGCCGAGCGCCAGCTTGAACCCTGGATCATGCCGCAGGGCGTCGAGATCATTGGCGTCTTCATACCCACACGAGATCGCGAGCATGCGGGCGCGCAAGATGTCGGCGACCCGGTGGATCACCCGACCCTGATCGCGCGGATCAGCGATGCAGGCGGCGAGCCGATCCGCGATCCCCAACCGCCGCTCGGCCTGTGCGAGCAGTAGCACGCCGCCGTCCGACGTCAGCCGACCGCCGTCGAACGCGGCGGTGATTTTTCGACCACGAATGGCTGGGAAGGTGAAGGAGAACCCACTATCGTCGGCCATGGCGGTCGTGGCACTTTCTGTCTGGAGCAGAGGGATGGCGTAAGCACCCTTTCTCTACTCCAAACCAAAGACTTAGACCACGATCGCCACCACCGATTATCGCTCCCGATGAATAATCCGGGCTAGATCGGCCGCGTAACGATCGACCGATAAGTGGCGTATAGCGCGCATTCCCCTCGCTGGAGTGCGTCATGCCCGAACCTCTTCTCGATCACCTACTGGCGACGATGGACGTCGCCGTCGAGGCATTCGCGGTGTGCGAGGTGCGCAAGGGTCTCCGACTGATCGGTGGTGCGAGCAAGGCGATCGAGGTGCATTATGTGCTGTCGGGCACGATGTACCTGACCGTGCCGGGCCAGCCGGTCATGATCTGCCCGCCCGGCAGCGTCGTCATTGTTCCACCCGGCGTCTCCCAAGTGATCGCGGCGGACCAGCACCCTGCGCGCGATGTCGGTGCGGCCGACAATTGTCGGATGACCCGCGACGGCCTGATGCTGTTCGATGCTGCCGAGGGAGCACCCGGCGACGTACGCGTCGTGTGCGGCCTGGTGTTCGCGAACATCTCGGGCTCGTTCGGCTTGCTTGACGCGGTAAGACGCCCGATCGTCGAGGATCTCTCCGATCTGGCGATCGTCCAGAGCGGCTATCGCATGATGATCGAGGAGATTGGCGGCGGCGCGCTGGGCACGCGTGCATTGACAGGCGCCTTGATGAAGGCGTGCCTCATCATCGTGCTGCGCCGGCATTTCGCGCGCGCCGGGCATGGCTCGGGCGTGCTCGGAACGTTGCGCGATCCGCGGCTGGGCAAGGCGATCACGGCGATCCTCGACACGCCGGCCGCGCAGCACAGCGTCGCGAGCCTTGCCAGCATTGCGGGGATGAGCCGATCGGCCTTCGCGCGTGAATTTTCGACTACCTTGTCGATGAGCCCGATGGCCTTCGTAGCCAAAACGCGGCTGCATCATGCCGCCGAATTGCTGAAATCGACGCGCTTGCCGGTGAAAGTGATCGCCGCCAGCATCGGCTTTGCCAGTCGCAGCCATTTCAGCCGCGCCTTCGCCTTGGCTTATGGGGCGGACCCGAGCCGCTTTCGCAGCGGCGCGTCGGCTCCGACGCAGCCTGTAACGCCGCACGCGCTTTCCGCGAATGAGCGGCATGTCGCGTCGATGACGGTGTGACGCATCGCCCGCCGGAGATTTGATACCATGACTCGCACCGCATCGTTTTCCCTGCTGTTCGCCAGTGCCGCATTAGCCGTAAGCGGCGCTTTTGCGTTCGGCGGGTTCAATCCGATCGATCCGAGCGGCGGGGTAACCGCGGCGGTGGCAGCGCCGGCGGTATCGACCGGGGCCGATGCCGTGCATCCGACCGTGGTCGAGCTGTTCGAGAGCCAGGGCTGTTCGGATTGCCCGCCTGCCAATGCGAACGTCAACGCGCTCGCGGCGCGCCCCGACATCCTCGCGCTCAATTTTGCGGTGACCTATTGGGATCAGCTCGGCTGGAAGGACACGTTCGCCAAGCCCGCTTACACCGCGCGGCAGTGGGATTATTCGAATGCCGCCGGGCGCGGGCAAGTCGCGACGCCGCAGGTCATCATCAACGGCGGCGGCACTGTGGTCGGCGCGAACCCGCAAACCCTCGCGCGCGCGATCCACGATAACGCGCGTGGCCTCGGCGGCCCGCAGATCATGGCAGCCAACGGCAAGGTCACCGTCGGCAAGGGCAGGGGGCATGCGACCGTGTGGATCGTGCAATACGATCCGCGCACGCTGACGGTACCGATCCGTGCGGGGGAAAATGGCGGGCGGTCGCTCGATCATCGCAACGTCGTCCGCTCGCTCGTCGCGCTCGGACATTGGAACGGCGCGCCCGTAACGTTCGGCGTCCCGGCACCCGGCGACCGGGCTTATCGCAGCGCCATCCTCGTTCAGCAGGGCAAGGGCGGCAAGATCATCGCCGCATCTCGCATCTAACCCTCCCCGACCCCCGGAGGACGGCGGAGTGCCCCCTCCAGCGACGCCGTTCCGCTGCCCCGTCGCGCCGGTTTTGGCTGCGATGGGGCAGGGGACCAACCCGTCAGGTAGACCAGGTCGAAACGCTCGGGCGTTTTCCCGTCCGGGTCGGCGCGCGCAGCGAACAGCTCGGCGGCGCGCGCCAGCGTATCGCGGCGCAGCGGGGTGCGTGCGCGCAGAACGTTGGTCGCACCCATACCGCGCAGATCGCGCAGAATGCCGCCAATCGAGCCATAGCGCACCGTCAACGTTTCGACATCCGCGACGGGCAGCGCGAAGCCCGCGCGCATCAACAGATCGCCCGATGAACGTACGTCGATCTGCGGGTGGATCCGCGCGGCGGGGCGGTCGCGCTCTGCTTCGCGCAGCACGGCGCGCAGGGTGGAGAGCGTGCCGGCACCGCAGAACGCCGCGAGGAACAGCCCGTCCGGCCGCAACGCGCGGCGGATCAGCGTCAGGGCACCGGGAAGATCATCGACGCTATCAAGCACGCCGGCCGAAATCACGAGATCGAAGCTGCCGGGCGCAAAGGGCAAGCGGTCTTCATCGGCTTGCACGCCGCCCGCTTGTGCAGCGAATAGCGCGCCCGCGTCGCAGCGCGTGACCGTCGCGCCATCGGGCGCCGGCATGGCACCGTCGAAGCAGCCGAGATCGAGCATATCGGTGAAACGGTGCGTCACGCTCGCGAGGCGTTCCGCAATCCCGTCGAGCATAGTCGCGCGGAGGAAATCGAAGTCGGCAAAGATCGGCGCGGCACGGTCGCGGCGCACGCGGCGTGCGGCGCGATCGAAGATTTCCGGAACATCGGTTGAGGGGGAGAGCGACATCGGGTGGCTTGTGCCGTTCCGCCGCGCACGCGACAAGGGCGATGTGTCGCTCTGGCTCGCCCCCTTTCGCTATATCGCCGATTTCGCGCTGCCGCCGCGCTGCCCCGGCTGTGGCGCGGTAACGGGCGAAGACCACCGCTTCTGCGCGACGTGCTGGGGGTCGTTGCGATTTCTGGGGCCGCCGTGGTGCGCCGGGTGCAATGTGCCGTTCGACTATGATCGTGGATCGGACGCGCACTGCGCGCGGTGCCTCGCCGATCCGCCGCGCCATGCCGGGATCCGCGCGGCGGTGGCGTACGGAGATGTCGCGCGCACCGTCGTGCTGCGGCTGAAGTATGGCGGGCGCACCGCCTTTGCCGAAACGGTCGGGCGGCAAATGGCGCGGTTGATGCCCGAGGCTCCCGATCTGCTGGTGCCGGTGCCGCTCCACCGCTGGCGCATCTGGTCGCGCGGGTTCAACCAGTCGGCCTTGATCGCGAGCGCGCTCACCCGGGCGACGGGGGTGCCGAACGATCCACTGCTGCTGCGCCGGGTCAAGGCCACGCCGCCCTTGCGCGGGATGGGGGCCAAGGCGCGGGCGCGCGCGGTTGCGGGCGTGTTTCGCGTGGTTGATCCGCACGCCGTGCTGAAGGGCCAGTCGGTCGTGTTGATCGACGATGTCCACACCAGCGGCGCGACCACCGATGGGTGCGTTCGGGTGCTGCTCCGCGCCGGTGCCGCGCGCGTGACGATCCTGTGCTGGACGCGCGTGCTGGACGATGAAGAATGACTCTCACGGGCGCTGGGAATTGACAATCACCCGGTCAGCCCACATTTCTGCCCCATGGCCAAGATCGAAATCTACACCAAAGCCTTCTGTCCGTATTGCTCGCGCGCGCTGAAATTGCTCGCGGCGAAGGGCACTTCGCCTGAGGAATTCGACATCACGATGGGCGGGCCGAAGCGCGCCGAGATGCTCGAACGTTCGGGCGGTGCGAGTACGGTGCCGCAGATCTTCATCAACGGGCAGCATGTCGGCGGATCGGATGATCTTGCCGCGCTCGATCGTGCGGGCAAGCTGGACGCGCTGCTCGCCGCATGAAGATCGCGCTCGCTCAGGTGACGAGCGGGATCGACCCCGAGGCCAATGCGCGCATCCTGGTAGACGCGGTTGCGAGCGCAGCGGCGGACGGGGCGGTGATGCTGTTCACGCCCGAAATGTCCGGATTGCTCGATCGCGACCGGGCGCGGGCAGCGGCGGTGCTGCGCAGCGAGGACGAGGATGTCGTGCTGGCGGCGGTACGCGCGGCGGCGGCGGCGCATCGCATGTGGGTCCATATCGGTTCGCTCGCGGTGCTGAACGGCGGCGGTAAGCTCGCCAATCGCGCCTTCGTGATCGACGATACGGGTGCGATCCGCGCGCGTTACGACAAGCTCCATTTGTTCGACGTGGATTTGCCGACCGGTGAGAGTTGGCGCGAATCCGCCTCCTATGCGCCGGGCGAGGGGGCGGTGGTCGTACAGACGCCGATCGGCGCGATCGGCCTGTCGATTTGCTACGATCTGCGCTTCGCCGATCTGTACCGTGCCCTCAGCAATGCGGGTGCAACGGTGCTGGCGATCCCCGCCGCTTTCACACGCCCGACCGGCGCCGCGCATTGGCACGTGCTGATGCGCGCGCGTGCGATTGAAGCGGGGGCCTATGTCGTTGCCGCCGCGCAGACCGGTGACCATGCCGATGGCCGCGCCACCTATGGCCATTCGCTGGTGGTCGATCCGTGGGGTGAGATTCTCCTCGACATGGGTGAGAGCGCCGGCATCGGCTATGCCGAGATCGACCCGGCGCGGATCGCCGATGTGCGCGCCCGCGTGCCGGTCATCGCGCATCGCCGCCCGATCCCTGTCGTGACGCAGGCGTGATCGTCTTCGATCTGCGCTGTCCGCAAAGCCATGTGTTCGAGGCGTGGTTCGGGTCAGGCGCGGCGTATGAGGATCAGCGCGCGCGCGGACTGCTGGCGTGCCCAATATGCGGCGATGTCGAGATCGTGAAGGCGGTGATGGCGCCCAACGTCGGCGCAAAGGGTAATACGCGCACGGTGGTCGCTCCGACCCCGCAGACCAACGCTTTGCCAAGCCCGGCGGCGTTGAAGGCAGCACTCCACGCGCTCGCCACGGCGCAGGCACAGGCGTTGGCCAAGTCGCGATGGGTCGGCCGCGCCTTTGCCGATACGGCGCGTGCGATGCACGAGGGCGATGTGGCCACTGCGCCGATCCACGGCGAAACCACCTTGGCGGAAGCGAAGGCGCTGATCGACGAGGGTGTGCCCGTGGCCGCTCTACCGCTGCCGATCGTGCCGCCGGAGGCGGTAAATTGATCGAAAGACGTTAGTGGAGGCGCTGATCGGTGCGCGCGACCGTGGCGCAGGCGGGCGTGCCGTCTTTAGCCGTTCCGTTGACGGTGATTTCCAGCACGCCTTCGCCACGGATAGCGCGGTCCAACAGATCTTTCGCAATATCGTGGACGTCGATTTTCATGCGCCGGTTCCATGTCGACTGGCCATCGCCCGCCGATTGACCGATGCGGACATAGACGAAGCGGCGCACAGGACCCTCCCGCCGAACTTGGTCCCCGAAAAATTTCGGCCCCGGCCCGACGCGAACCGTAATGTTGAACGCAAGCGGTTCTCCAGCCAGTGAAACCTTGGGATCGAGCGGCGTGTCGTCCTTGGCCTGCAGGCTGTGGGGTACGCCTGGCACGGGATGTTCGACGACGATCCGCAAGGCGATTTCGGTCTGGTCGTTCGGGGTCATGCGGCATGGTAGGCGGGCGGCGTACGATCTGGAAGGTCTTGCTCTCGCAATCCTAATCCGCCAGCCAACGCGCCAACCCGCCGATTGACCGTCCCGAGCGTGCGCTTTACCAAAGCCCACGATGCCCCCGTAGCTCAGGTGGATAGAGCGACGGTTTCCTAAACCGCAGGCCGGTGGTTCGAATCCACTCGGGGGCACCATTCTCAGCGCATGTCCAACAACGCGAAACGCCGACGCCCCGCGAGGGACGCCGGCGTTCGGCAGCACAAATCGATCCGGGGAGGATCAGGCCTTCATGTGGCCGGCCAGATGCTTGTTCATTTCGAACATCGTCACCTTGTCCTTGCCGAAGATCTTCCGGAGATTGTCGTCGGCGACGATCTCGCGCTTGTTCTCTGGATTCTGCAGGTCGTGCTTCTTGATGTAAGCCCACACCTTGCTGATGACTTCGCTCCGCGGCAGCTTGTCGGTGCCGACGATCGCGCCGAGCTCGGCCGAGGGGGTGATCGGTGCAAAGATGCCGCCGGTCTTGGGAGCGTCACTCTTTGCGGTTGGGGTCTTCGCCATTTTTTGTCCTTCCTGTCGTGCCGTTGCAACCGACATCGGTTCCACGCCTTCGTCAGCGCTGCCGCCTTGTGCGCTGCCTTTTTGCCCTTGTCCACGCCCACAATGCCGTGTGGACGCGCAAATAGAGCTATGAATCGAACGACCCGCCATTCCTGGCTCCAAGACGGCGGGTCGCGTGATTTCTGATCGCGGCTGGATCAGAACTTAAAGCGAACGGTCCCGCCGTAGGTGACGGGCTGGTTCGGATAGGCCGAAACGCTGCCCGATTGCGCGACCGACGAGAAGATCGTCGTGATGTAGCGGTTATTGGTCACGTTGCGGCCCCAGGCCGAGACTTCCAGCCCATTCTGGAACTGGAGCGTGGCGGCGAGGTTGAGTTCCTGCACCTCACGCGTGAGCCCGATGATGGCGGGGGCCGTGCTCTCCGCAATCTGGACCGGCGACTGATAGTTGAAGTCGGTCCGGAACAGCAGCTTGATCGATTCGGTCAGCTGTCGCGTGTAAGTGCCGCCGACCGACACCGCGAATTTCGGGATACCTGCCGGCCGCGTGCCGGTCAGATTAGCCGAAACGACGGTAAAGTTCGGCAAAGCGATCGCGCCGCCGTTCGGGAAGGAATCATATTTCGGATCGAGATACGTCACCGCACCGTTCAGGGTCAGCTCCTTGAACGGCGTCACGCTGCCGTCGAATTCGATACCGAAGGTCGATTGCTTGGGCGCATTCGCCAGGATGAAGCCGGTGCCCGAGAAGACATTGCTCTGGAACCCGGTGATTTCCTGCTGGAAGATCGCGGCATTGAACGCGAAGTTCCGATACTGGCCCTTGATGCCGCCCTCGATCACGCGTGACTTCTCAGGCCCCGCAAAGCGCGAACCGGAGGAGAGATTGACCACCGCCAGACCCGCCGTGCGCAAGGCCGCCGCATCGGCTGGGGACGGGCGGGAGTCACGCGACAGGTTGACCGAGCTGGCTTTGAAACCGGTTGCGTAGGTCGCGTAGACGTTCAGATGACTGTCGAACTTGTACGCGGCACGCAGCGTGTAGGAGAAATTCCCGTCGCTGGTCCGGCCTGGCTCGACCGCATTGGGCAAGTTCTGGAACGGCGGCACGAACTGCAGCGGACGAAGCCCACCCAGCGGATTGGCGGCCGGATTGTTCTGGTTGGCGTTCGCATTGGCCTGCGCGCCGGCGTTGATCGCACCAAAAGCCGCCGGGTTGGCGCCTGCGAAGGCACCGATCTCGGCTGCGGTGGCCGACCGGCCGAGCCCCAATTGCGTACCGACCAATTGGGCAAGCCCGCCCTGGTAAAGCAGCTGATTGCGGAACGGCGCATATTGCGGCGCGTCGAAATTGATGCCCGAGAACACGTCGGTGCTGACGTTGTTGGTCGAGAAGCGCTTGCGATCGTCGGTGTAGTTGAAGCCGGCGGTCAGCGTTAGCTTTTCGAAGGGCTTGAAATCGGCATTGCCGAAAATCGAGAAGCTTTCGTCGGCGAGGCGATAGCGCTCGGTCATCCCGTCGCCCGCGCGGAAGAACGCGTTCTGATACTTGAGTGGATTGCCTTCGAGCGCGCCGAAGGTGTTCTCCAGCGTCGTGACATTGAGCGCGCCGCCGGTGCCGCCCTGGATCAGTGCATTGCCATAAGTCCGGAAGTCGCGGCCGAACAGGAGCTGGTTCCCCTGGTTGATCTTCTCGTTGAAATAGAAGCCGCCGAGCAGGAAGTTGATCGGTCCTTCGAAATCGGTCGCCAGACGCAATTCCTGCGTGAACGTGTCGATCTTCAGGTCCTGCGAGTTGCGGCCGATCAGATCGGCACCGGTGAAATCCGAGTCCTGGTTGGTGACGGCATTGATCTTACGATAGGCGGTGATCGAGGTCAGGCCTACCTTTCCGAGATTGTAATCGGCCTGGATCGATCCGCCGTAATTTTCGATCTTGTTGCTCGACAGGAAGTTATTGAACACGCGGTAGGAAAACAGGTTGTTCGGGTTGATCTTGTCGGTTCCGACGGGCGCGATCAACCCATTGATGATGGCCCCGGTCGGCCCGTTTATGAGGTTGCCGGCAACGCAGCAATTCTCGTCGATTTTGTCATAATCGCCGATGATGCGGATCTTGAAGTCCGAGTTCGGCTGGAACAGCAACTGCCCGCGCAGACCCCAGCGATCGCGATCGTTGACGTCCTTGTTCAACTGCGCGTCATAGGCATAGCCATCGCGGCGGTTGTAATTGCCGCCGAAGCTGAACGCGACGGTGTCGCTGATCGGTCCGGTGACATTGGCCTTCAGGACGACGGCATTGTAATTGCCATAGGTGGCCTCGGCCGCGCCGCCGAATTTGAACGCGGGTTCGGCGGTCACGATGCTGATGATGCCGGCCGAAGCGTTCTTGCCGAACAGCGTCGACTGCGGCCCGCGTAGCACTTCGACGCGCTTCAGATTGGGGAGATCGGCAATCTGTGCGGCTGAACGCGAGCGATATACGCCATCGATGAACACGCCGACCGAAGGCTCGATCCCCGCATTGTTGGCGCCGTTGCCGAAGCCGCGGATGATGAAGTTGGTGTTGGCCGAGCTTTGCAGCTGGTTGACGCGCAGCGACGGGACGACCGTCTGCAGATCCTTAAGATCGCGGATCTGTGCTTGCTCGATCGTCGCGCCGCTGGTGACCGACACCGCGACCGGCGTATCGAGCAAGGTTTGTTCGCGCTTCGTCGCGGTGACGATAATGTCGCTCTCGGTGTTGTCTGCGGTATCGGCCGGCGCGGTCTGCGGTGCCGCTCGGGTTGGTGCGGGAGCGGTCTGCGCATATGCTGGGGTGGCGGCCAGTAGGACCACCGCAGAAGCGGCAAGCAGTTCGAATTTCTTCATGATGGCATCCCCTATGAGCGCCGGTCCTAGTCTAAAGGCTAGGTTCCGGTTTTTCGAAAGATCGGTAGTTGGAAATAGCGTGTCGCTAAATGAAGCGTCAATGACATAATCTTAGGCAATCTGCGGGCTTGCGCGGCCGTTGCCCAAATGAGACAGTTTCGAAACGATACTTTTTGCATGTTGCAGTACGGCGAAACCCGCGTGCCGTAACGTCAGCAGCGACTGATTTTAGAAGGAATGACGATGGACGACAGCTCTGACGGACCCGGCAATGGCGACCTAGTGGCGCCCCCGGCCAAGCTTCCGGTTCCCGAAGAGGTTGCCGATGCGGTCCGCACGCTGATCCGTTGGGCGGGAGACGACCCGACGCGGGAAGGATTGCTGGATACGCCGCAGCGAGTCGCGCGGGCGTGGAAAGAGTATTGTTCGGGCTATTCGGACGACCCGTCGGTGCATTTGTCGCGCATCTTCGAGGAGGTCGGCGGCTATGACGAAATCGTTTTGTTGAAGGACATTCCGTTCCAGTCGCATTGCGAGCATCACATGGCGCCGATCATCGGCAAGGCACATATCGCCTATCTGCCGAGCAATTGGGTGGTCGGCATCTCCAAATTGGCGCGCGTGCTCCACACCTATGCGCGGCGGCTGCAAGTGCAGGAACGCCTCACCGCCGAGGTGGCGAACTGCATCTGGGAGCATTTGCGGCCGCACGGCGTGGCGGTGGTGATCGAGGCGAGCCATGCCTGCATGACCGCGCGCGGCGTGCGCACCCCCGGCGTCACGATGGTGACGAGCCGGATGATGGGCGTGTTCCGCGACGATGAGCGCAGCCGCAAGGAAATCCTCGCGTTGATGGGCTGCTGAAACCCGATGCGGACGGTGTTGGTGACGGGCGCGGCGCGGCGGCTGGGCGCGGTGATCGCGCGGCATCTGGCCGGGCCGGAGTCGGCAGGCGGTGCGTGGCGGGTGGCGATCCATCATCTGCATTCCGCCGACGATGCCGAGGCGCTGTCGGCGGAACTGCCGGGGTCGATCGTGCTGGCGGGCGATCTGGCCGATGCGGAGACGCCGGTGGCGTTGATCGCTGCGGCGCGGGCTGGGTTCGATGCGCCGCTAATGGCGGTCGTCAACAGCGCGTCGCTGTTCGAATATGACACACCGCCTGCGCTGACCGCGGCGTCGCTGCAGCGGCATCATGCGGTCAACCTTGAGGCACCTGTGCTGCTGGCGTCGGCGCTGGCGGCGCAGGATGATCTGGCGGAGGGGGCGGTGGTCAACATTCTCGACCAGAAGCTTGCCAATCCGAACCCCGATTTCTTCTCCTACAGTTGCGCCAAGTTCGCGTTGAGTGGCGCGACGACGATGCTGGCGCAGGCGCTTGGGCCCCGCATTCGCGTCAACGCCGTATCGCCGGGCCTGTCGTTGCCGAGCGCCGACCAGACCGAGGCGGAGTTTGCGGCGGCGGCCTCGCGCAATCTGCTGCGCCGCCCGGTCGATCCGCAGGACATTGCTCGCGCAGTGGCGTTCCTGCTGGAGGCGCGGGGCGTGCAGGGGCAGGATCTGTTCGTCGATTGCGGC
Organism: Sphingomonas sp. HMP6; assembly: GCF_013374095.1. Classification (NCBI taxonomy): domain Bacteria; kingdom Pseudomonadati; phylum Pseudomonadota; class Alphaproteobacteria; order Sphingomonadales; family Sphingomonadaceae; genus Sphingomonas; species Sphingomonas sp. HMP6. The sequence goes on from NZ_AP022672.1 coordinate 786,110, forward strand.
CAGCGCTTCGTGGCCAAGACCCGCGATGTGATGTTCGAAGACCGTATGAGGGCAGGGGCATGAGCGTTCGCTTCACCACCATTCTTGAAGGGCTCGAGGTCATCATGGGCCTGGGCATCCATCCGGAGGAATTGGCCGCCCCGCAGCGCGTGATCGTCTCGGTGCGGATGGACGTGGTGTATCCCGAGGCTCCCGCTGAGGACCGGATCGATGCTGTGCTCGATTACGATTTCGTGCGGAGCGGCGTGCAGGCGCTGGTCGCCGACCGGCATTTCCACCTGCAGGAAACGCTGTGCGAGGCGATCGCGGCACTGTGTTTGAGCGATGCGCGGGTCGAGCAGGTTACGGTGCGGACGAGCAAGCCGGATATCTATCCAGATGCTGCGGTCGGGTGCGAAGTGGTGCGGGGGCGGGGATAGGGCTGCCGCTGCGTAAAGTCGCATAGAGTCGCACCAACGACGGTGGACGGGCAGTTGGAGATGCCTGTTTTTGTGGCTAAAGTCGCACGAGTCACACCATCCGCGCCATGTTTGAAGCGCGGGTCGGCGGGCAAATCGACGGTTTGAAAGAGCGGACTTGCCGAGGCTGACACGTTGCCGCGCTGTAGGACAGCGCGAAGGTCCGAAAGTGGTGGAAAGCTGCCGTTGCGTGTTAAACGCGCCGTGGGGGTGACCAATGCATATTTCTGAGAACAATCGCACGTTCACTGCGCAGCATGTGACCGGTCCGACACACAACATGCTTCGTTTGAAAATTGGTCGCGGCAAATCGCAAGGTTTCGTCGTTACAGTTCTCCCGCCAATCGGTGCATTCCGTCATGACGACGGTTTGACGGCGCAAGAGATTGCTTTGGCAATCGAGGTGGGTCTTGCAGATGCGAATGCCGCTCTAAATGCCGACTACATCGTGGAGGCTGCCGCTATTGTCGAGAATGACACTCGGCAACGCGGCATCTACGAATATCTGACCCGAAAAATCATCGAAACGGCAGCAGCGCGAGCGGAGTAATGTCCGCAACTGGGCGATAGTTGACCTCACCCCAGTCTAAGGCACCACCCTCACACCCTGTTCGCCGCGCTCAACACAGCCCGCACGCTCGCGGTCGCGATGTCGGCGTCGATGCCGACGCCGAACACCGTTCGCCCGTCGCTGGTGCGGCATTCGACATAGGCGGCGGCTTGGGCGTCGGCGCCGTGGCCGATGGCGTGTTCGCTGTAATCGACGACGTCGAGCGCCGGGCCGGTCGACCCGCCGAGGGCGTCGATCACGCCCGAGATAAGGCCGTTGCCGCGCCCGGAGATCGAGCGTTCCTCGCCATCGACCGCGACATGGCCGACGAACAGGCGGTCGCCGACGCTGCCGCTCTCGTTGTAATCGAGCAGGCGGAAGCGGTCTGCATCGCGGGCGAGATACGTCGCTTCGAACAGGCTCCAGATATCGGCCGCGTTTAGCTCGCGGCTGGTCTCGTCGGCCATGCGCTGGACGTGGCGGCTGAAATGGGCCTGCAGGCGCTTGGGCAGTTTGAGGCCCTTGTCCTGTTCGATCACCCAGGCGACGCCGCCCTTGCCGGATTGTGAATTGACGCGGATCACCGCTTCGTAACTGCGCCCGAGATCGGCCGGGTCGATCGGCAGATAGGGCACTTCCCACAGCGGATCGTTCTTGGCTTCCTGCGCCGCGAAGCCCTTCTTGATCGCGTCCTGATGGCTGCCCGAGAAGGCGGTGAAGACCAGATCGCCGGCATAGGGTGTGCGCGGGTGGACGGGGAGTTGCGTGCAATAGTTCACCGTGTTGACGATCTCATCGATGTCCGAGAAATCGAGCTTCGGGTCGAGCCCTTGCGTGTACATGTTGAGCGCGACCGTCACGAGATCGCAATTGCCGGTGCGCTCGCCATTGCCGAGCAGGCAGCCTTCGACCCGGTCCGCGCCCGCCATCAGGCCGAGCTCGGCGGCGGCGACGCCGGTGCCGCGGTCGTTATGCGGATGGAGGCTCAAAGCGACGGTATCGCGGCCCCGGATATTGCGGCCGAACCATTCGATCTGGTCGGCATAGACGTTGGGCGTCGCGCATTCGACCGTGGCGGGGAGATTGAGGATCAATTTGTGGTCGGGCGTGGGGCGCAGCACGTCCATCACCGCCTCGCAGACTTCGAGACTGAAATCGAGTTCGGCGGTCGAGAAGGTCTCGGGGCTGTATTCGAAGAACCAGTCGGTGTCGGGCTGGGCGGCGGCCTGATCCCGTAGGATCATCGCGCCTTCGATCGCGATCTTCTTTACCTCGGCGCGGGTCATGCCGAAGACGATCTTGCGCCACGCCGGGCTGACGGCGTTGTAGAGATGGACGATCGCGCGCGGGGCGCCGCGCAGGGATTTGAAACTGGTCTCGATCAAATCGCGGCGCGACTGGGTGAGGACCTGAATCATGGTGTCGTCGGGGATGCGGCCCGATTGCACGAGGCCGGAGATGAAATCGAACTCGGTCGCGCCCGCGGCGGGAAAGCCGACTTCGATCTCCTTGATGCCGATCTTGACGATCAGGTCGAACATGCGGGTCTTCTTTTCCGCATCCATCGGATCGATCAGCGCCTGATTGCCGTCGCGCAGATCGGTCGAGAGCCAGCGCGGGGCGGTGGTGATCGTCTGCGACGGCCAGCGCCGGTCGGGCAAAGCGATGGTGGGGAAGGGGCGGTATTTGGTCGACGGGTCACGCAGCATGGTCAATCTCGCTCGGCAATCGCAAGGGTCGCTAGGGGCGGTGGTTCCTCAGGCGCGCCGCGCTGGCCGTGATCGGCGCGCAGCAGTGTACACGCCTAAGGGCGCGTAAGTCGAAGCGAGGTAAGAGCCGGGGCGAGGTACACGCGTGTTGAATAGCGCCCGGAGGGCGCGGCTGTCCAGTACGATCGGCGGGTTGATCGACATCATTTTCGCGGCGATGGCGCACGCGTAGGACGCGGCAATGCGGCAAATCATTTATACCAGCGTCACGACCAACCCCACCGGTCGTGCCGAGGACGATGCCGTGGGCATTACGCGGCAAGCGTTGCTGCGCAACGGTCTCGATGGGATTACCGGGTTGCTCTACGCGCAGGACGGCGATTTCCTGCAAGCGATCGAAGGTCCGGACGACAGCATCGCCGACCTGCTGGCGAGCCTTGCGAACGACCCGCGGCACCGTGATTTGCGGATCCTCATCGATCGCGAAACCGAGGAGCGCGAGTTTGGCGACTGGATGATGGTGTTCCGCGAGCGCCGCGAAACCGTCGATGCGTTCGACCGCCGCCTGCGCGCGCTGCTGCTAGGCGTGTCGCGCGAAATGGCGGGCTATTTTCGCGCGCTGGTGCCGGCCTGAGCCTGAGCGCCGCCGGTGCCCTTCACGAGGCACCGGTGACGCGGTCCGGTTACTGGCGTTCGAACGCCGCGTTGATGACGAGCACGGTTTCGTCCGACACCATCGGCACATATTTGCTGACGCCGAAGTCCGCGCGATGGATCACCATCTGGCCGAGGAAGCCGATCGAGGCCTTCTTGCTCATCGGGTTGGTCGCCGCACCGAACAGCTTGGCGCGGAACGAGACGGGCTTGGTCACGCCGTGCAGCGTCAGCGTGCCGTCGACCTTCACAGAACCCGCGCCGACCGGGGTTACCTTGGTCGATTTGAACGTCGCGGTCGGGAATTGCGCGGCATCGAACCAGTCGGCGCCTTTCAGTTCACCGGTCAGCACGCTGCTGGTGGTCTGGACGCTCGCGATCGGGATCGTCACGTCGAGCTTGGTGGCGGCGGGCTTGGCGGGATCGACGATCAGCGTGCCGCTCGCCTCCGAAAAGGTGCCAGCATAAGGCGAGATGCCGAAGTGGCTGACACTGAACGTGACCTGGGTGTGGTTCGGCTCGATGGCATAGGTGCCCGCCTTGATATCGGCGACCTTGCCCGCACCCTGCAACATTTCAGGCAGGGTCGTTTGGGCCAGCAGCGGCGTGCCGAAAAGCAGGATAGCGGCGGTGGCGGCGTAGAGGTGGACGAGGCGCATGGGGTGTCTCCTGTTGGTGACAGCCCAAATGGTGCGCGCCGCGGGTAGCGTCAAACGCCGTTTCGGCAACGGACCGTTTCACTAGGCGCCCCGCGCATTCCCTGTTTTAGCGGGCCCGTCTTAGCGGGCCCGTCTTAGCGGGGATGCGCGGGCGGCGGCCTCAGTTCTTTGTCTGGTCGACCAGTTTGTTGGCACCAATCCACGGCATCATCGCGCGGAGTTCCGCGCCGACCTTTTCGATCGGATGCGCAGCGGCGGCTTTGCGCGCGGCCTTCAATTCGGGCTGACCCGCACGGTTGTCGAGGACGAAGTTCTTGACGAAGCGACCGCCCTGAATGTCGGCGAGGACGCGCTTCATCTCGGCCTTGGTCTCCGCCGTGATGATGCGTGGGCCGGTGGTGATGTCGCCATATTCGGCGGTGTTGCTGATCGAATAGCGCATGTTGGCGATGCCGCCCTCATAGAGCAGGTCGACGATCAGCTTGGTTTCGTGGAGGCATTCGAAATAGGCCATTTCGGGGGCGTAGCCGGCCTCGACCAGCGTCTCGAACCCGGCCTGGATCAGGTGGGTGATGCCGCCGCACAGCACGGCTTGCTCGCCGAACAGATCGGTCTCGCATTCCTCGCGGAAGTTGGTTTCGATGATGCCGCTGCGCCCGCCGCCGACGCCGCTGGCATAAGCGAGTGCCACGTCATGCGCGTTGCCGCTGACATCCTTGTCGACCGCGATCAGGCACGGCACGCCGCCGCCCTTGACGTACTCGCTGCGGACGGTGTGGCCGGGGCCCTTGGGTGCGATCATGATGACGTCGAGATCGGCGCGCGGCTCGATCAGGCCGAAATGCACGTTGAGGCCGTGCGCGAAGGCGAGTGCTGCACCTTGCTTCATATGCGCGTGGAGGTCCTCGGCATAGATCGCCGCCTGATGCTCATCGGGGGCGAGCATCATGATGATGTCGGCCCATTCGGCGGCTTCCTTGTTGGTCTTGACGGTGAAGCCCGCGGCATAGGCCTTTTGCGCGGTGGCCGAGCCTTCGCGCAGCGCGATCGCGACATCCTTGACGCCGCTGTCGCGCAAATTCTGAGCGTGGGCATGGCCCTGGCTGCCATAGCCGATGATGGCGATCTTCTTGGTCGAGATCAGGTTGAGATCGGCATCGGCATCGTAATAAACGCGCATTGGTTTAAGCTCCTAAGTCGTCACGCCAGACTTGTTCCGGGGTCCACCGCGCCTCACGCACGGTGGTATGTTGGGATAAGGGAACCCCGGCACAGGGCCGGGGTGACGGATCATGCTTGGTCAGACGCCGGAATTCCCCCGCGCGATCGCGACGATGCCGGTGCGGGCGACTTCGATCAGCCCGACTTCGCGCATCAGCGTGATGAAGGTGTCGATCTTCTCGCGCCCGCCGGTCACTTCGAACACGAAGCTGCTGGTCGTCGCATCGACCACGCGGGCGCGGTAGACATCGGCGAGACGCAGCGCCTCGATCCGGTGATCGCCGGTGCCCGCGACCTTGAGCAGCGCGAGTTCGCGCTCGACATGGGGCCCGAGCGCGGTGAGATCGGTGACCGAATGCACCGGCACCAGCCGGTCGAGCTGCGCGAGGATCTGCTCCATCGTCGCATCGCTGGCGGTCGTGACGATCGTGATGCGGCTGACCGCCTTGTCGGCGGTGACGTCCGACACGGTCAGGCTCTCGATATTATAGCCGCGCGCGGTGAACAGCCCCGCGATCCGCGCGAGGATGCCGGGTTCATTGTCGACCATCACGGCGAGCGTGTGGCGCGAGGCGGGGGCGGTGGTGATGTGCATGGCTTACCGTGGCAAATCTATTTTAATGGCGTGGGTTGGGATCGGTATGAGGATCGCGATGAGAGCCCCGATGGTGACGACTAAGCTTATCGTCCCCCAGGTCACGTTGCCGCTGGCGAAATCACGATAGGTTCGAACGCCGCAGAAGATCGTGACGACAATCATCAGCCAACCCTGAATTTGCATCATCCAAAATTGATTTTGTATACTCTCCATCACACCAGCGCCTTCGCTTCGTCGTCCATCTCGCCTGACACTTCGCTCGATTGCAGGATCATGTCGGTATGGGCGGCACCCGACGGGATCATCGGGAAGCAGTTGGCGAGCTTCGCGACGCGGCAATCGACGATTACCGGGCCGTCATGATCGAGCATCGCGGCGATGCCGTCGTCGAGCTGGTCGATCTTCTCGATCCGGATTCCCTTCCAGCCATACGCCTCGCCCAGCTTCACGAAGTCCGGCAAAGAATCGCTGTAGCTCTCGGAATAACGGCTGGAATAGGTCAGCTCCTGCCACTGGCGGACCATGCCCATATATTCGTTGTTGAGGATGAAGATCTTGACCGGCAGGCGATATTGCGTCGCGGTCGCCAGTTCCTGGATGTTCATCTGGATCGACGCTTCACCGGCGATATCGATCACCAGCGCTTTGGGGTTGCCGAGCTGCGCGCCGATCGCGGCGGGTAGGCCGTAGCCCATCGTGCCAAGCCCGCCGCTCGTCAGCCACTTGTTCGGGCCTTCGAAGCCGAAATGCTGTGCTGCCCACATCTGATGCTGGCCGACTTCGGTGGTGATGATCGGGTTCCGCTTGTGCGTCGCCTCCCACAGCGCACGGATCGCGCGTTGCGGGGCGATTTCCGGGACCGTTTCTGTGAAATCGAGGCTCTTCACTGCGCGCCAGCCCGCGATCATCCGCCACCATTCGTTGAGATCGGGCTTGGGATGCCGCCGCGCCTTGAACACGCGGACCATATCCTCGAGCGCATGGCCGACATCGGCGACGATCGGCAGATCGACGCGGACGTTCTTGTTGATGCTGGAACGGTCGATATCGACGTGAATCTTGCGGCTGAACGGCGAGAAGGCATCGAGCCGTCCCGTCACGCGATCATCGAAGCGCGCGCCGAGGCACAGGATCAGATCGGCCTTGTTCATCGCCAGATTGGCTTCGTAGGTGCCGTGCATGCCGAGCATGCCGAGCCACTGGTCGCCGCTTGCCGGATAAGCACCGAGGCCCATCAGCGTCGACGTGACCGGCGCGCCGCTGATCCGCGCGAGTTCGCGCAGTAACTGGCTCGCCGCTGGCCCGGCATTGATGATGCCGCCACCGGTGTAGAGGATCGGGCGTTCCGCCGCGGCGAGCATGTCCATCGCCGCTTCTATGCTCGGCTGGTCGGCCTTTATCTGCGGGCGATAGGTCTTGTGGCGGATCGGGCCGGGCTTGCTGTAGCGTGCGGTCGCGACCTGCACGTCCTTCGGGATGTCGATCACGACCGGGCCGGGGCGGCCCGAGGTCGCGATGTGGAATGCCTCGTGGATCGTCTCGCCGAGCCGCGCGGGGTCTTTTACCAGATAATTGTGCTTGCTGCAGTGGCGCGTGATGCCGACGGTGTCGGCTTCCTGGAACGCGTCGGTGCCAATCAAGGCGGTCGGCACCTGGCCGGTGATGACGACCATCGGGATCGAGTCCATCAGCGCATCGGTAATGCCGGTCACGGCATTGGTCGCGCCGGGGCCGGAGGTGACGAGCACGACGCCGCACTTGCCGGTCGAGCGGGCATAGCCCTCGGCCGCGTGCGTCGCGGCCTGTTCGTGGCGCACCAGAATGTGCTTGATCCGCCCGGAACGGAACAGCGCGTCGTAAATCGGCAGGACGGCGCCACCGGGATAGCCGAAGATGACCTCCACGCCGAGATCGCACAGCGCCTCGATCAGGATGTCTGCTCCGCTTTTCTCGGTCACGTCTCGTCTCCCTTGGCAATGCCTTGGCGCTGCGGGCTTTAGCAGCGTTGGAGCGGCGCTGCTAGAGAAACGAAACATGCGCGTCAAGCGCTAACCACGTAATAATGTTGCTATTTGATCGATGCGAGCGGTGTTTTCTATCGCGTCGCTGCGGTGCCAGGTGGCCGGCGGTTGATTGCGGAACCACGTATATTGGCGTTTCGCGTATTGGCGTGTTGCGAGGCTGGTCAGGGCAAGCGCCTGGGCTTTGGTGCTTTCTCCGGCGATCAGCGCGGCGATTTCGGGCACCCCGATCGCGCGGCGGATCGGTGCAGAAGGCGTGATGTCGGTGCGGGCGAGGAGCGCGCGGACTTCATCAGGCGCGCCTTCCGCAAACATCGCGGCGGCGCGCGCGTCGCAGCGTTCCATCAGCCAGTCGCGGTCGGGCAACAGAATGAGCGCGGCGAGGGTGATGCGGTCCCCGATTCCGCCGGTTTTCGCCGCCTGCCAGTCGTGCAGCGTCCGCCCGGTTGAGCGCACGACCTCCAGCGCGCGGGCGACGCGGGTGGTATCGGCGGGGGCGAGGCGTGCTGCGGCGTCCGGGTCGCGTTGGGCCAGCGCCGCGTGTGCCTCCGCCACCGGGAGCGCGCGGACCTCGGCGCGGATCGCCGGGTCGATCTCGGGGACGGGCGCGATGCCGTCGAGCAGCGTGCGCATATAGAGGCCGGTGCCGCCGACCAGAACCGGCAGCTTTCCCGCGGCGTGGGCGAGGTCGATCTCGGCGCGCGCTTCGTACGCCCAACGCGCGGCGGAATAGCTCTCCGCGCCGTCGATATGGCCGAACAGCCGGTGCGGGGCACGGCCTTCCTCTTCAGGAGCGGGACGGGCGGTGAGCACGCGCAGGTCGCGATAGACTTGCGCCGAATCCGCGTTAACCACGATGCCGTCATGGCGTTCCGCCACGGCACAAGCCAGCGCGGACTTGCCGCTGGCGGTCGGCCCTGCGATGAGCACCACTTTCGGCAGCTTCACGCCCCAAACTCCGTTCGGGCTGAGCCTGTCGAAGCCCTGCAATGACTGACGGTGGCGAAGAACAGCCCTTCGACAGACTCAGGGCGAACGGAAGAAGGGGACGCGCGCATGTTCATTGCCACGCTGATAGCATCGGATTCCTTGAGCGCAGGCGATATTTCGGCGGCAATGGATCGGCTGGAGGCGGCGGGTTGCGCACCGAGCGTCCACGGTTGGATCGACACGGACAAGGCCGCGGACATCTTTTTCGGCGCCGCTCCGGACGCGGCTCGCGCTGCACTGGAAGGCGCATTGGGAGGGATCGACGTCGTCGTGCAAGCGGTCGCCGGACGCGAGAAGAAGCTGCTGATCGCCGACATGGATTCGACGATGATCACGGTCGAGTGCATCGACGAGCTCGCCGATTATGCCGGGATCAAGCCGCAGATCGCCGCGATTACCGAGGCCGCGATGCGCGGCGAGCTCGATTTCGAGGGCGCGCTTGATGCGCGGGTGGCGCTGCTCGCCGGGCTTGAGGAGGCCGTGATCGAGCGCTGCCTGGCCGAGCGAGTCAAGATCATGGCCGGTGCTGAGGTGTTGATCCGCACGATGCGCGCGCGGGGTGCTACCGCCATTCTTGTGTCCGGCGGCTTCACGCGCTTTGCCGAGCCGGTCGCGGCGCAGATCGGCTTCCACCGCGCGATCGCCAACCGACTGGAGATCGCCGACGGCATGCTGACAGGCGCGGTCGCCAAGCCGATCGTCGGTTCCGACACCAAATTGCAGACGTTGCTTGCGGCGAGCCTGGAACTCGGGCTGTTGCCCGAGCAGACGCTCGCGGTCGGCGACGGCGCGAACGATCTGGCGATGATCAAGGCCGCTGGGCTCGGCGTCGCCTATCACGCAAAACCGATCGTCGCCGCCGCCGCCGCCGCGCGGATCGATCATGGCGATCTGTCGGCGTTGCTCTACGCGCAGGGCATTCCGCGGGGGGAGTGGGTGCTGGGCTAGGGCGTGACATGGCCACCAAAATCCGTAGTTTGCGCGTGCGCACGCATCTGGGTGGACATCCGTGAGACCGCGCCGCTAATGCCCCGGAATGGGTATCACAGCGACGATCATCAACACCGTAACCGGTCAGCCAATACAACGATTCACCTTTGGCCGGATGCCGAAACCGTGGGTTTCCTTCAATCTGGAAAGCGGCGAGTTGGTGACTGCCGACCGCGTCGAAGTCGGAAAACCTGCACCGGGCAAATTCGTCGCGCCGGTAACGGTCTGGGTCACGCCGAAAGGCTGATTCGAGGCGTGGCGGTTATGGCGGGTTACCGCACGTTTCGTCGGTCCCGTGGTGCCGTCGCGATCACGTCGCCTAAAAGCCGACCCGCAGGTTTCGACATCAAAAGCGGCCAGACTGGTTCCGCCCAATAGCGGACAGGCTGCTAACGTGCTTAACTTCGCCGATGGGCCGTCACATACTCCCTTCCATTATGCTTCCTGCCATTGCAGCACTAACGCTGCTTAGCGGCTGCCGGTCGCCCATTTCAGATCAGGCAAAGCTGAAAAGGGCTGGTATGGAGGCCATATCTTTGATGGCGACTCATCCGGCAAAGCCGCCCCTTCGCTACACGGACGTCCCGAAAGTTCAATGGCCCGCCGCCATCGCAAGCCTCGACCCTGAACGGGTCGTAGTTCACGAGTGGGGCGTCGACATCTTAGTCAAATCCTATTTCGACGGGGGATGGGGCTATCATGTTGCCAGGCAGAGGCGCGACCTACCAATGCTCGACGGGTGCTACTCTGAGGTCAGCAAAGGAGTGTTCTGGCACGACCCTTGTTGATCCGGGAACGTCCGCTTGCCACCACTTTCAGACCTTCAGTCTATACTCTGACTTCCAAAACCTCACTCGTTCACCGGGACGCAGGGTTTGACCGAGTCGCACGCTGCCACCGCCGCCGCGCGTGATCCGTACGGTCCGACCATGACGCGGGTGAGCGCGCCGACTTTCACATACGTCACGCTCGCGCCGGGGAAGCGACCGGCGACCTGGCCACCGAGTTTGCGGGCATTGCCGGGGTCTCCGAAGGCGCCGAGCTGCAAGCGCCAGCCACCACGGCCGCTGGCGACCGGGCCGGGGGCAGGGGTGCGCACCGCGGCCACCGTCGGTGGCGCGGCGCGCGGTGTGGATGTGGGCCGTTCGGGGCGCATCGCAACGACCTCGGGCTTGCGCTCAACGCTCGGATCATAGTTCGACGGCGGTAGATCGGTCCCGCGGATCGATGCGACGCTGCCCTGGCCTGACATCTCGGACGGCAATTGTGGGCGTTGCGCGTCGGCCTCATATTGCCGCGCGAGCTCAAGCCCGCGCTGGCGCTGATCGGTCGGGATCATCGTGTCCATCTTCGCTTGCACTTCGGATGCGTTGGGCATCCCGGCGGCGGCGGAGCGGACGAGGAACGCGTAGGCGCGCGGCCAATCCTTCTCCACCCCGTCGCCGTTGAACAGCATGGTGCCGAGCACCAGTTCGGCGCGCGGTTCGCCCCGTTTCGCGGCTTTCTCCAGCCACGGTGCGGCTTCGCTGCGCTTGCCCTGATCGAACAGCACCAGGCCCAATTTCGCCTCGGCCTCGAAATGGCCCTGCAACGCCGCCTTGCGGAACCAGCTCGCGGCCATCGCGATATCGACCGGTACGCCGCGCCCGAGCGTATAGGCCTGTCCGAGGTTGAATTGCGCATCGGCGTCGCCGGCATTCGCCGCAGGGCGCCATTCCTCGATCGCCTTGCGATATTCGCCGCGGCCATAGGCATCGACGCCCTGCTTCACATCCGCAAGCGCAGGCGCGACTGCCATCGCTAGCCCGCCTACTGCGGCCAGCACCCCAAACATTGCACGGCTTCGCATCGTCTTTGTCCCGTCTCGTCCCGTGTCTGCCACCCTACAATGCCCTCTAGCCGAAGTTTGGCAAAGATTTCGTTATGGACGCTCATCCGAAAGTACGAAGTCGCTGCAGCCGTTAACCTTTCCTTGACCCCTGCCATGGCATTTCAGGGTCTCGAATAGCGGGTTTCAAAGGGGCAACATGCGCGTTCTCGCGATGGCATCTCAAAAAGGCGGTTCGGGCAAGACAACCTTGTCCGGGCATCTGGCCGTGCAGGCACAGCTTGCAGGAGCAGGACCGGTCGTGCTGATCGATATCGATCCGCAAGGCTCGCTGTCAGATTGGTGGAATGAGCGGAGCGCGGAATATCCGGCGTTCGCGCAGACCACTGTCGCGCGGCTTTCCGCCGATCTGGAGGTGCTGCGCCAGCAGGGCTTCCGCCTGGCGATGATCGATACACCGCCCGCCATTACGATGGCGATCCAGAGCGTGATCGCCGTCGCCGAACTGATCGTCATCCCGACGCGCCCGAGCCCGCACGATCTGCGCGCGGTCGGCGCCACCGTCGATCTGTGCGAACGCGCGGGCAAACCGCTGCTGTTCGTCGTCAACGGCGCGACACCCAAGGCCAAGATCACCTCCGAAGCCGCTGTCGCTTTGTCGCAGCATGGCACGGTCGCACCGATCACGATCCACCATCGTACCGATTTCGCCGCATCGATGATCGATGGTCGAACCGTTATGGAGTGCGACGGCAACAGCAAATCGGCGCAGGAAGTGCGCGATCTGTGGACGTATATCTCCGACCGGCTCGAAAAGAATTTCCGCCGTACCGTGTTTGCCGCACCCACTGCGGTCAACGGATATGGCGCGCAGCGGCCTTCGGCAGGCGGTGGCTTCGGCCGCCGGGTGGTGAGCTGAAATGAATATGTTCAGCCAATCCAAACCGACCGCGTCGTTGTCTTCGACGTTGCTCGCTCGCAAGGGCCAGGCGAAACCCGCGATGCGGCCGCAAGGCTTTGGCGGATTCGGCACCTTCCCCGGTGCTGGCCCCGAAGGGCAGGACGATCTCGGCTGGAACGACATGGGCCACCCGGTCGATGCACCGCAGCACTCCTATGCCCCGCATCAGCCGGTTCCGCCGGTGCTCGTTCAGCGCGAAGTGCTGCGTGAGGAATTCGCGATGCCGGCACCCATGCCGGTGGCGTACGAACCCGAACCGGAGCCCGAGCCCGAAGCACCGGCGCCTGCGATGATCAAGCCGATCTCGGTCGCGACCGCCGCCCGGATCGGGCGCGAGACGACCAAGAAGCATACCAAGAAACATGCGAAATCCGCCTTCACGCTGCGGCTGGACCATGATCGGCACTTGCGACTGCGATTGGCGAGTGCGCTCCACAATGCCTCGGCCCAGACGCTGGTGACCGCGGCGCTCGACCAATTCCTGCAATCACTGCCCGAAGTCGACGATCTGGTCCGCCAGATTCCGACGCGGTCGGCGCGATGAACGTCCCTGGGGGAGAGCTACGATGAAGACCCGGTCCGCCATCACTTTCGGCCCCCTCACGCTGGGCCTATCCGTTCTCGCACTCGTCGGCACGGTCGGTGCGGTTGCCACCTCGACGATCGCCGCGGCCAGCGCACGCGAGCAATCGCGCGGCGAAAAGAAGGGGGCAGGGGAAGCCAAGGCAGCGCAGATCGCGCTGTCGCAACGGCAGATCGGATCTGCAATCCGCCATGCCGAGGCCGCCGTCGCCTATCAGCCACAAGTCGTGTCGTACCGCATGACGCTGGGTCAAAGTTATCTCAAGGCCGGGCGCTTCGCCTCGGCGCGCGACGCGTTTGCCGATGCGCTGACGCTCGATTCGGGCAATGGCAAGGCCGCGCTCGATTGTGCGCTGGCGCAGATCGCGACGGGTGATTGGGCCGGAGCACGAAAGACGCTCGACGCGCATGCCGACACGATTGCGGTTGCCGACCGTGGCCTCGCGATCGCGCTGACCGGGGATCCGGCGGCGGCGGTCGAATTGCTCGCCACTGCCGCACGCGCCCCCGATGCCGATGCGACGCTGCGGCAGAATTTCGCGCTGAGCCTCGCGCTGGCGGGGCGCTGGCGTGAGGCGCGCACGGTGGTTGGGGTCGATCTCGCGCCGGTCGATGCCGACAAGCGCATTCTCGAATGGGCGAATTTTGCACAGCCGAAATCGGCATCGGATCAGGTCGCCAGCCTGCTTGGTGTGACGCCGTCGATGGATCCGGGCCGGCCGGTTGCGCTGGCGCTGAACACGCCGCAAGTCGCCACGACCGCGATGGCTGCGGCGGAGCCGATCGATACTTATATGCCCGGCAAGGTCGAGGCTGCTGCCCCGGTCGAAGTGGCCGCGGTATCCGAAATGCAGGCGGCGCCGGTCGGGCCGAGCATCGCCGGCGTGGTGTTTGCCGAGCGCAAGGAGGTCGTCCAGGCGATCCCGGTGTCTGCGCGCGGCGTGCGCAAGGCCGTCGTGGCGCGCGTTGCGCTCGCTAAGGTTGCGCCAGCCGCAGTGCAGCCGCGCGTGGCTGCAAAGGGGAATTTCTACGTCCAGCTCGGCGCTTATGAAAATGCCGGTGTCGCACACGATGCGTGGGGCCGGGTCACGCGGCGCAATGCTGCGTTCGGGGGGCACACACCGCAGGGCATGAGCGTCACGGCCGCGGGCAAGACCTTCTATCGTCTGTCGGTCGGCGGGTTCGCGCGTCCTGATGCGGTCGCCTTGTGCCAGACCTATCGCGCGAAGGGCGGGGCGTGCTTCGTTCGCGCAGGCGCGGGCGATCAGGTCGCGATGTGGGCCAAGGGCCGCGAACTCGCCTCGCGCTAAACCCGCGACGGCAAGGGGAGAGCGGTGCCGCCCTTAAACAGGCGTAGCACCTTGCCCTGAACCGGCAGCCCGTCGAAGGGCGTATTGCCGGCGCGGGCGTGGAAACGCTCGCCATTCACTTGCCACGGGGCGTCGTGATCGATCAGCACCAGGTCAGCGGGCGCGCCGCGCGTTAGCGTGCCCGCATCGACGCCCAGTACCCTGGCCGGATGGGCCGCGAGCAACGCGAACAGCCGCTGCAGATCGATCGTCTCGTCGCGCACCAGTCCCAGCCCAAGCGCAAGCAGCGTCTCCGCCCCGGCCATGCCCGACGCCGAATCGGCGAAGGGCAAGCGCTTCTCCTCCGGCCCGCGCGGATCGTGCCCAGAACAGAGCACGTCGATTGTCCCGTCGGCCAGTGCTGCGACCGCGGCCTGGCGGTCGCTTTCCGAGCGCAGCGGCGGCGAAAGATGCGCGAAGGTGCGGAAGTCGCTCATCGCGATGTCGGATAGGAAAAGGTGCGCGGGCGTGATGCCGCACGTCACCCGCACGCCGCGCCGTTTCGCCGCGCGGACCAGATCAAACCCAGCGGCCGTCGTGACTTGGCGGATATGGAGGGCCGCGCCGGTTTCCTCCGCCAGCATCAGGTCGCGCGCGACGGCGAGCGCCTCGGCGACCGCTGGAGCCGATGGCAAGCCCATCCGCGTTGCCGTCTCGCCCGCGGTCGCGACGGCGCCTGCGGTGATCCCGGCATCCTCGGCATGGGCGATGACGGTCAGCCCGAGGTCCCCGGCATACGCTAGCACTTTGCGCATCAGCCCCGAATCGGCGATCCATCCGGCACCGGTGCCGATCGCGCGGGCGCCGGCATCGCGGTTGATCGCCATTTCGGCGAGATCCTTGCCCGCCAGTCCGCGCGTTGCCGCGGCAATCGGGTGGATCCACAGCCCCGGGCGACCGATCAGCGCGGCACGCTGTACCACGCCCGGATCGTCAAGCACGGGTGACTGATCGGGCATCAATCCGACGCGGACGATGCCGCCGGCATGGAACGCGGGGACGTCGATCGCGAACACGCCGAGATCGACGATGGCAGGCGCGAGCAGCGCGCCATTGCATGCGATCACCTCGGCACCTTCGGGAATTTCGATCACGCCGGTCGCGACGATACAGTCGTCCGCAACCAGCACGCCGCCGTGCGACTGGCCCGCCACCGGGCAGACCAACGTCGCGTCGGTCAAGGCCAGCATCCGGCTCATGCCCAGCCCGCCACGCCGCGCGACCGGCGCGTCAGCACGTCGAGGCACGCCATTCGCACCGCGACGCCCATTTCGACTTGCTCGGTAATCGCCGAACGCGCGTGATCCGCGACGTTCGAATCGATTTCGACCCCGCGGTTCATCGGTCCGGGGTGCATCACCAGCGCATCGGGCGCGGCGCGTTCCAGTCGGGCGAGCGTCAGCCCGTAGCGCAAATGGAATTCGCGGTTCGAGGGGACGAAGCCACCGCTCATCCGCTCGGTCTGCAAACGCAGCATCATGACCACGTCGGCCCCCTCCAGCGCCTTGTCGAAATCGGTGAAGGGGGTAACACCCATCCGCTCGAGACCCGCTGGCATCAGCGTGGCGGGCGCACAGACGCGAACTTCGGCGGCGAGTGCTGTGAGCGCCAGGATGTTCGAGCGCGCCACGCGGCTGTGCAGCAGATCGCCGCAGATCACCACGCGCTGCCCCTCGATCCGGCCACGCCGACGGCGGATCGTGAGCGCGTCGAGCAGGGCTTGGGTCGGGTGTTCATGCTGCCCGTCGCCGGCATTCAGAACCGGGCAATCGACCTTGTCGGCGATCAGCCGTACCGCGCCCGAGCTCATGTGCCTGATGACGATCGCATCGGCGCGCATCGCGTTGATCGTCATAGCCGTGTCGATCAGCGTTTCGCCTTTCTTCACCGAACTTTGTGCGGCGTGCATGTTGACGACGTCGGCTCCTAGCCGCTTGCCCGCGATCTCGAACGACAGCAGCGTCCGCGTCGAATTTTCGAAAAAGGCGTTGATCACGGTCAGCCCGCCGAGCCGCTTGTCGGCGATCGCCCGCGTCCGGTTCGCCGCGACCCAGCCATCGGCTTCATCGAGCAGGAACAGAATTTCGTGCGGCTGCAATCCGTCGATGCCGGTGAGGTGCCGATGCGGAAAAACAGCGCGGCCCGGGATGAGCGAGGCGGGGCGGTGATCGGAGGGCTGCATCGAAGCTGCGCCTTAATGCCACGAGCGGCGGGTGGCAAGATCGGCCGGCCGGCGGATGTCGCGTTGGACGCCCGGGGCGCTAGCCCGATTGTTTCGGCACCGAATGCATAAGTCGCTAAGATTTCAGCAATTAAAACGGCCTAAGATCCGAGTCGGTTCACCAATGTACGGTGGCCGCGAGGGGGTGTAGTGTGCTGGATCGCCTAATTTTATCAAAAGAGCACGCAGAACTCGAAGCGTTGGCGGTGAAATTGCTCGAGGAGGTTGAAGCCGCCGCGCCGGGCAAGACTTTGTCGGCGCTACGCTGGCGGCTGAACCATGTCCTGATGGTTCACCTCGCGAAGGAAGATAAGGTTCTGTACCCCTATCTTCAGCTTCTCCCAGAAACGCGGGCCTTGGCACTGCGGTTTGAAATCGAGATGGGGGCACTTGCACAGACGTATCTCGCCTATGCATCGAGTTGGCCGATCGAGCGCGTCGAGGCGGATTGGCGCGGGTTCGGTGATGCAACGCGGACCATCATGCGCGCTCTACGCCGCCGGATTCTGCGCGAGGAGCGCGATCTGTATCCCCGGATCACGCTTATCTCTTCGGCCGCGGCTTAAACTGCCACCAGCGCGTCGATTGCACCTTGCAAGATGTAAGCAGCCGCCATCTTGTCGACCAGTTCGGCGCGTTTCGCGCGGCTGGCATCCTGTTCGATCAGCGTGCGCGTGACCGCGACGGTCGACCAGCGTTCGTCCTGCAGGAAGATCGGCAAGCCGAGATCCGCCATGTTGCGCGCGAACGCGCGGCTCGATTGGCTGCGTGGGCTTTCGCTGCCGTCGTTCAGGTTGAGCGGCAGGCCGATGACGATGCCCTTCACCTGCTGCGCCGCGATCAGCTCGGCCAGCGCGAGCTTGTCCTTCTGAAACTTGGTGCGGCGGACCAGCACGGCAGGGGAGGCGAAGCTCCACCCCGCGTCGCAGAGCGCAGTGCCGATCGTCTTGGTGCCAACGTCGAGCCCGATCAGCCGCCCGCCGCCCGGCAGCGCAGCACGGAATTCGGCGCGGTCGGTGGTGATCATTTGCGACCGAACGCCGCCAGACGCCGCGCGGCATCGGCCCGCACGTTCGCCCAGAACAGGCTGTAATCATAGACGTGGTAATTGTTGCCCGGCAGGACATAGCTGCCCACCTCGGGCGGCTCCCCGATCAAAAGCAGCCCGCGTGCGTCGCAGCGTGCGGACACGCGCTTCGGCTCGATCGTCGCGCTGGCGAGGTCCTTGGTGGGGAACAGCGTACCGAGATTGGCGCTGGCGGGCGCAGCGGCATCCGGCGTCCCGGTCAGTGGGTTGGTGCAGACCATCGGCGTGCCGCGGCGCGGTTTGCCGTCCACGCCGTTGCTGGCATCATAGGCATCGATCACCAGCGACGGCTCGGCCGGCTCGGCGAAGCTTTGCCACGATAGCAGGCAGCCTGCTTGATCGGCGGTCTTGCATTCGGCGAGCCCAAGCGCGGGCAGATCGACCGTCCGCGACACTGGCCAGCCGACGACATAGGCCGCGACCACACGCTTCGCGAGCGGGGTTCCGGCGACCTTCTCGCGGAGCAAGCGGATCAGGTGCAGCGCGCCCTGGCTGTGACCGGCCAGGATGATCGGCCGATCGCCCGCTTGTGCCACGAACGCGTCGAATGCCGCCGCGACGTCGCGATAGGCGAGGTCGAGCGCCTTGGCGGCGTTGCCATCGGTGGTGAGGAATGCGCCGAAAGCCGCCTGGCGATAGCGCGGTGCCCAGATTGCACCGACCTCGTTGAACGCACTTGCCTGTGCCCGCAGGAACAGTTCCGCGCGGGCATTCGCCTCCGGGTCGTCGAGCGGCGCATTCCAGTGCGTGCGGGCGAGGAACGAGGTCGGGTGAATGAAGAACACCGCCGCCTTCGGGGCAGCCCCTACCTTGTACCCTGCGGGTGTCCACAGCGCCGGATTGCCCGGCTTGTCGGGCCGCGCGAGCCACATCCTGGCATCGCGATATGCCTCAGCGCGTTGCGCGGGCAGCGTCTCGAACTGCGCGGTGGGCACCGTCGCCAGCGCGAGCAATTCCTTGCCCCAGATGCGATACGCGAACGCCCCCGCGATCGTCAGCACGATCAACACCGCCACGAAATAGATGAATTTGCGCGCCACGAACCTGTCATCTCCCCCGCCGGCCGGCACAAGAGGTGCAGCAGCGGTGTGATTTCCGTGCAGCAGGATCGCGACGCTTGCAATCGGCTTCGCGGGCGCGTTGTTGCCAAGTGAGGGCAGGGGTAACGACCGATGAGCGCAGTGCACGACTTTCAACCCGCGCGGGCCGGCTGGCGGTTACGCCCGCCGCTGCTGGCCCTTGTCGGGGCACTTGCCGCGCTGGCCGTGCAGCAACTGCTCGACCGCGGCCAGTCGGGCACGTTCCCCTATATCGAACCCGCCGCGTGGCGAATCGCGCTGGCGACCGGGATTGGCACAGCCGCGGGCGCACTCGGTTTCGGGATGGAGCGCAGCCGCTGGCCGTGGGCGGCGGTGTTCGCGGCCGTGGCCGGTGCCCTCGCCGGACTGATCTTCTATTGGAATGGCGGCGGATGGCGGGCGTGGAGCGACTGGCACACCGCCAGCCTGTTCCTGGCCATCGCCATCGCCGTGCCGCTGTTTCAGACCGCGCGCGACGAGGGGGCGTGGCGCTTTCCCTATGCCGAAGTCCACGGCCATGCCTGGACCAACGTGGTGCTGTGGGTCGCGTGCTGGCTGTTCGTAGGCGTTGTGTTCGCGCTTGCCTGGCTGCTGGCGGCGCTGTTCGATCTGATCGGCCTGCATTTCCTGCGCGACCTACTGCGGGAGAGCTGGTTCATCGCGCTGCTGTTCGGTGGCGGGTTCGGCGCGGCGCTGGGCTTGCTGCGCGAACGTGATCACGTTGTGCGCTTGCTCCAGCGCGTGGTGACAGCGGTGTTGGCAGTGCTCGCGCCGGTGCTCGGTGTCGGGCTGCTGATTTTCCTCGTCTCCTTGCCCTTCACCGGGCTGAACGCTTTGTGGGACGCCACGCGATCGACCACGCCGATTTTGCTCAGTTGCGTCATTGGCGCGCTGATCCTCGCCAATGCGGTGATCGGCAATGGCGAGGATGAGGAAGCGACGAATCCGGTGCTGCGCTATGGCGCGATGGCGCTGGCGGTCGCGATCTTTCCGCTCGCCGTGGTGGCGGCGAATGCGACAGGACTTCGGGTCAGCCAATATGGCCTGACGCCCGACCGGCTCTGGGCCGTGGTCTTCGTCGCCTTGGCGAGCGCTTACGGCCTCGTGTATCTGCTCGCCGTGGTACGCGGGCGGGGGCGCTGGGCGACGCTGGTCCGGCCGGGCAACATTCGTCTGGCGTTGGGTGTAGTGGTGATCGCTTTGGTGCTCGCAACGCCGCTTCTCAGCTTCAATGCGCTTTCGACTGCGGATCAGGTTGCGCGACTGGAGTCGGGCAAGATCGCGCCCGACAAATTCGATTGGGCGGCGCTCGCGTTCGATTTCGGCGATCCGGGGAAGGCTGCGCTGAGGCGCCTGGCGAGCTCCAAGAACCCTGCGGTGGCAACGCGAGCGAGGGACGTGGCGAAGAAGGAGACCCGCTGGGATGTGGCCGTGATTGATGAGGAGGAACGCGATGCCGACTCGCTGATGAAGCGCTTGCGGGTCTTACCCGCCCAGGTCGCGGTGCCGCGTCCGTTGGTCAAACAACTTACCGGTTGGCAGGGGTGCAGCAACGCCGCGCAAGATCGCTGCACGTTGCTTTACGCGACCGGAGCCACTGAGGCGATCGCGATCGCCCAAACGTGCATCGATAACATCGCGCGCGATCCGGTGGAGAAAGGCGACGCGCGCGGTTCAATCAAAATGCCAGCGTTCGAAGGCTGCGGACCGTCGCGCTATCGGCTTGTCGGTGACCGATGGGAGCGGGTCGTCGAGGAGCAGAACCCCACACTGACCGCAGCACAGCGCGCCGCGCTCAAGGCCGGGGCTGTCTCGGGCAGGGTCGAAATCCGCATGGCGCCAGCGCGTCGCATGTTCATCGGCGGCGTTCCCGTCGGTGACCCGTTCGAATAGGTTGCGCGCGCGGCGCTCGCTCTGCTAGCCGCCCGTCACGCACTCGTGACAAACCAAAGGCCATCATGTCAGTCACCATCGCAACCGTCACCAAGATCGCGAGCCTAGCCCGGATCGCCATCACCGAGGAAGAGGCCGCGCGGATTGCGCCGGAGCTCGAGAACATCATGGGCTGGATCGAACAATTGGGCGAGGTCGATACGACCGACGTCGCGCCGATGATGGCGGTGATCCCCAACCATCTCCGGCTGCGCGACGATGTCGTCAATGCCGATCCGCTGACCGGCGGCAATATCCGCGACGCGGTGCTCGCAAACGCCCCGCAGGGCGAACACGGCTTCTTCACCGTGCCGAAGGTGATCGAATAATGACCGACCTTACTGATCTCGGCGTTGCCGCCATCCGTGACGGCGTACGCGACGGCACGTTTTCCGCGCGCGAAGTGGCCGAGGGCTTCATCGCCAACGTCTCGAACGCCAAGGCGCTGAATGCGTTTCTGGTCGAAACCCCGGATCACGCGCTCGCCGCTGCCGATGCCGCCGATGCCGCGCGCGCGGCGGGCGAGACGTTGAAGCCGCTCGCGGGCGTGCCGATCGGCATGAAGGATTTGTTCTGCACCAAGGGGGTGCCGACCACCGCCGCGAGCTTGATCCTCGAGACGTTTACGCCGCCCTATGAATCGACCGTCTCCGCCAATTTGTGGGCGGCGGGCGCGGGGATGCTCGGCAAGCTGAACATGGATCAGTTCGCGATGGGATCGTCCAACGAGACCTCCGCGTTCGGCAACGTCATCTCGCCGTGGCGGCGCAATGACGGCGGCAACGCGCCGCTTGCGCCCGGCGGCTCCTCGGGGGGAAGCTCCTCGGCAATTGCCGCGCGGCTGTGCCCGGCGGCGACCGGCACCGATACCGGCGGATCGATCCGCCAGCCTGCCGCCTTTACCGGCATCAGCGGGATCAAGCCGACCTATGGCCGCTGCTCGCGCTGGGGCACGATTGCGTTTGCCTCCTCGCTAGACCAGGCCGGTCCGATGGCGCGCGATGTGCGCGATTGCGCGATCATGCTGGAGGCGATGGCCGGGTTCGATGCGAAGGATGCGACTTCGCTCGATCTCGCCGTGCCGCAGTGGGAAGCGGGATTGTCGGGCAATCTCAAGGGTAAACGCGTCGGTATTCCCAAGGAATATCGGGTCGACGCCATGCCGCCCGAGATCGAGGCATTGTGGCAGCAAGGGATCGACTGGCTGAAAGACGCTGGCGCCGAGATCGTCGAGGTTTCGCTCCCACACACCAAATATGCGCTGCCGGCCTATTACATCATTGCTCCTGCGGAAGCGTCGTCCAACCTCGCGCGGTATGATGGCGTGCGCTACGGCTTACGCAACTTGCCCGAGGGAGCGGGCTTGCAGGACATGTATGCGGCAACGCGTGCCGCCGGTTTCGGCGACGAAGTGAAACGCCGGATCATGATCGGGACATATGTCCTATCCGCAGGGTTTTACGACGCATACTTCACACAGGCTTCGAAGGTCCGCACGCTGATCGCGCGGGATTTCGAACAGGCTTGGGCAAAGTGCGACGTGCTGTTGACGCCGACCGCGCCATCGGCCGCCTTCGCACTCGGTGAGAAGTCGGCCGATCCGATCGCGATGTATTTGAACGACGTGTTCACCGTGCCGTCGTCGCTTGCCGGGCTCCCGGCGATGAGCGTGCCGGGCGGGCTGGACGGGCAGGGATTGCCGCTCGGCCTGCAGATCATCGGCAAGGCGCTGGACGAGCAGAGCGTGCTGAACGCGGGGCTGGCGCTGGAGGAACGCGCGGGCTTTACGGCGCGGGCGGAGGCTTGGTGGTAGCTTTTTTCGAACCAAGGTGTTACTGCGGGTAACACCGGAGAATGGCAATGAACGCGCATTCGTCTAATGATTTTATCGACATGAACATGACCAGCAAGGGGCAGGTGCTCATTCCGAAGGCTTTGCGCGACAGCGTCGGTCTCGTACCGAATGGGCCGGTCCGTGTTGGCAAGAATGATGCGGGGCAGATTGTCGTCCTGCCGCCCGAGCGCCAGGAAACCCCGGACGAGCGTTTGGCGCGGATAAGGGCGAACATCGAATCTGTTGCCGGGACGCTCGACACCGGGTTCGCGACGACTGACGACTATATGGATTTCATCAGGCCTTATCGTCACGAGCCGCTGTGACCTTTGTCGATACCAACATCATCATCGATATCTTGACGCGCGATTCGTGTTGGTTCGACTGGTCGGTGACCAAGCTGTCACAGGCGGCAACGGATGGCGGCGCGATGACGAGTGTCGTGGTGGCGGCTGAACTGGCGCGCGACTATGAGTCCCCTGAGAACTTGACCGCGAAACTCAACGCAATGTCGGTCGAGGTGCTGCCGTTGCAACTCGACGCTGCTTTCCGCGCGGGAAATTCGTTCGGCGCGTATCGGGCGGCGGGCAACCGAGAGGAGCGTCGCGTGCTTCCGGAC
The DNA here is from genome assembly GCF_013374095.1 of Sphingomonas sp. HMP6. Lineage (NCBI taxonomy): Bacteria > Pseudomonadati > Pseudomonadota > Alphaproteobacteria > Sphingomonadales > Sphingomonadaceae > Sphingomonas > Sphingomonas sp. HMP6. The sequence goes on from NZ_AP022672.1 coordinate 809,452, forward strand.
TTTTTTATCGGCGCGCACGCCCTTTCGTTAGCGGTTCCATTGCTCACGCGAGACCCTCGTCTGTACAAAACCTATTTCCCCGACCTGACCCTCATCACCCCCGAGACGCATCCATGACCGAAGCCCCCACCTACACCATCCGCGGCGAAACCGGCGATTGGGAGGTCGTGGTCGGCCTCGAAGTCCATGCGCAGGTCACCTCCAACGCCAAACTGTTCTCGGGGGCCGCCACCACATTTGGGGCGGAGCCGAACACGCAAGTGTCGCTGATCGACGCCGCGATGCCGGGGATGTTGCCGGTGCCGAACCGCGAGTGCATCCGTCAGGCGGTGCGCACCGGGATGGCGATCGACGCGCAGATCAACCGCTGGTCGCGCTTCGACCGCAAGAATTACTTCTACGCCGATCTGCCGCAGGGCTATCAGATCAGCCAGCTCTATCACCCGATCGTGGGGGAAGGGCATGTCGATATCAGCATCGACGACAAGAACCCCGATGCGCACGGAAAACGGATCGGCGTCGAGCGCATCCATGTCGAGCAGGATGCGGGCAAGCTGATGCACGATCAGCATCCGACGCGCTCTTATGTCGATCTCAACCGCTGTGGCGTGGCGCTGATGGAAATCGTCAGCAAGCCCGATCTGACATCCCCCGCCGAGGCAGGCGCGTATCTGGCGAAGCTGCGGTCGATCCTGCGCTATGTCGGGTCGTGCGACGGCAATATGGACCAGGGTTCGATGCGCGCCGACGTCAATGTCAGCGTGCGCAAGGCAGGCGATCCGCTCGGCACGCGGACCGAAACCAAAAACGTCAATTCTGTCCGCTTCGTGATGGCGGTGGTCGAGCAGGAGGCCAAGCGGCAGGTCGAAGTGATCGAAAGCGGTGGCCGGATCGTCCAGGAAACGCGGCTCTACGACCCCGACCGCAACGAGACCCGGTCGATGCGGTCGAAGGAAGATGCGCATGATTACCGCTACTTCCCCGACCCCGATCTGCTGCCGCTCGAACTCGATGAAGCGTTTCTGGAGGAATGCCGCGCCTCGCTGCCGGAACTGCCCGATGCCAAGCGCGCGCGCTACGAAGCGCTCGGTATCACACCGTATGCCGCTGCCGTCATGACGGCCGAGGTCGAGGCGGCGCGGTGGTTCGATGCGCTGCTTGAGGCCGGCGCGGCGCCGGTCGCCGCCGCCAATTGGACGACGTCCGAACTGTTCGGCGCACTCAACCGCACCGGGCGGGACATCGAGAACTCGCCCGTCAGCCCGGCTCAGGCTGCCGAATTGCTCGGCCTGGTTGTGGATGGCACGCTGTCGAACACGCTTGCCAAGCAAGTGTTCGAAATCATGCTCGAGACCGGGCAGGGTGCGGCCACGATCGTCGAGGAAAAGGGCCTCAAGCAGACCAGCGACACCGGCGAAATCGAACGCGTCATTGCCGATGTGATGGCCGCGAACGCGGACAAGGTCGCCGATTATCGCGGCGGCAAGGACAAGCTCTTCGGTTTCTTCGTCGGGCAGACGATGAAGGCGATGGGGGGGAAGGCCAATCCTGGCGTGGTGAATGATGTGCTGAAGAAGGCGCTTGGGTGACCGCGCTAAGTTGACTGTTTTTTAAGGGCCTTGCCACGTCGGGATGGCCTGCTTAAGGTTCATCGAGAGGCAGCGCGGGGGCGATGTCGCGTCCGGGGGGCACCAAAAATGCGTGGAATCATTTCGTCGGTCTGTTTCGGATTGGCCTTGGTTCTAAGAGCCTGATTCATAATTATCCGATGTAATTTCATGATCTTGCGATTCGACGAGCGAAGAGTTGTATCGAGGCGATGAACAGCCATGCGGTGGCCGAAGCGATGGTTTGTTCGAAGTCCTTGGCGAGGCGGCGGTTTCGGCTGAGCCATGCCAGCGTGCGCTCGACGACCCAGCGGCGCGGGAGGACGACGAAGCCCTTGGCGGTATCGGAACGCTTGACGATCTCGACGGTCCATTTGCCGAGACGGCGCAGGGCGTCCCTGAGCTTCTCACCTGCATAACCGCCATCGGCAAAGACATGACGCAGCCAAGGGAAGCGTCTGATGATCTCGGCCAGCACCAGCGGTGCGCCGTCGCGATCCTGGATGTCGGCGGTGTGGATCACGGCGTGGACCAGATTGCCCTGGGTATCGGTGAGGATATGGCGCTTGCGGCCCTTGACCTTCTTGCCCGCGTCATAACCCCGAGGGCCGCCGCTCTCCGTGGTTTTGACACTCTGGCTGTCGATCACGCCGGCGCTGGGCGAAGCCTCGCGGCCAACCGCTTCGCGTGCCATCAGCAGCAGCGTATGATTGAGCGACAACCAAAGCTTGTTGTCGCGCCACAGATAGAACCAGCGCCGCACCGTCGAAACCGGCGGAAAGCACGGCGGCAACATCCGCCACGGCAAGCCGCCGCGCAGCAGATAGAGGATCGCCTCGACAATCCTGCGCAGTGGCCATTTGCGCGGACGCCCCACATGCGAGGGCGGCGGCAGAAGCGGCTCCAGCACCGCCCATTCTCCATCGGTCAAATCGCTTGGCAAAGCCAGTTCTGCACGGGCATATTGTACCCGAGTGGTGTCGGTCCACATCGTTGATCTCCGGTAGTTTTTCGCAAAACCCCTGAATCAACGATTGGGTAGGCCGTCAAGCTAACCCGCTGACACCACTCAACTTAGTTTCGGATCAGGCTCTAAGCGTAACATCGGCGCACGCTCAGGAAAAATCGGGCATCAAGCCTGGGTTCTCGCTCAAGGCGGGAAGTGCAAAAATCCTGCTGGTCCGTCCGACGATCAAAGTGGGCGCTCAATCGACTGGCGGATCTTTCGAACCCAATGCCGATTGGACCGCGCAAGCGAAAGATAACCTCGGTGTCGCACTCGCGGCTGCGCAGACCAAATTGGGCAACGAAGTGATCGTCGCTGAGGAGCCGGTTGGCCAGTCTGCTCAGGTAATGGCGGACTATCGTGCTCTATTCGCCGTACTGGCGCAGTCGGTCATCACCTATCAGTTTTTTCCGGGTAATCGTTTGCCCACGAAGAAGCGTAAAGGCGCGTTCGAATGGACCCTGGGTCCGGGCGTAGCCGAGATTGCGGGAGGGAGCGGCGCCGATTACGCGCTTTTTCTGACGAACGACGATGAATACGGATCAACTGGGCGGAAGATGCTGCAAGTCTTTGCGGCGATGGGCGGCGTTTCGGTAATTTCCGGGAATCACAAGGGGTTCGCAGGTCTGGTTGATCTTCGCACTGGCGATCTGGTTTGGCTGAACGCTGATCTTCAAATGGGGGGCGACGTACGAACGCCCGAAGGCGCGCAGAAGCGGGTTAGCCAATTGCTTGAGGACTTTCCCGGAAGCACGGCTCCGCAACCGGCGGCGAAGTAATGCGCGCGGCCAGTGCGTCGTTCGCCGCCGCGTGTCTAGTTGGCGCCGCTGCGACCTGTGCCCATGCCGAACCGATCCCTACGCTTCCACCGTACACGGCGGCCTATCAGCCCCAGGGCGTCGACGAGCGTGGCTTGTGGATGGAATTCGATGAGTTCGAGCGCACTCTGCGGGATTCGAAAGCCGTCATAAATGACCCGGCTCTCATGGCGTACCTTCGCGGTGTCGTTTGCCGCACGGTGGGATCGAGTCGCTGCGAAACCGTTCGAATTTACGTAGTGCGCGATGCCAGCTTCAATGCTTCGATGGCGCCAAACGGAATGATGGTTATCCACAGCGGGCTATTGTTGCGATCCCGCAACGAAGCGGAACTTGCCGCTGTCCTCGGGCATGAATTTGCCCATTTCGAACTGCGGCACTCATTGGCCCAGTTCAAACGGCGTCGTACGGCGGGTGACATTGTCGCTTGGGTGGGCGTCGCGGCGGTCGGCGCTTATGCCTATGGCGGCGCCAATACCTACTCGGTTATCCGTAATGCACAGTCCGTGCAAACGGCGGTGATCGGCGGCTTATATGCCAACGGTCGCGAGCAGGAGCGCCAAGCGGACCTTCTTTCAATGGCGTATCTGAAGGCGTCGCCTTACGAACCGCACTGTTTCGCGGACCTCTGGAATCGCCAGATGAACGAAGCCGACGCAACCGCACGTGGCCGAAAACAGCGAAGTACGCGCTACGATCGTGTCGCTTTTTTTGCCACTCACCCGACATCGCTCGACCGGGCGACGTACCTTCGAGCGATCGCAAGCGAGACAGGCAAGGCAGGCGACGAGGGTCAGGTCAGCTTTATGACGGCCATGACCGCGTGGCGGCCCGAATTTCTGGATGACCAGCTAAAACTGAACGACTTCGAAGGCACGGACTTCCTCCTTGGCGAACTGGCTGGGGCGCAATGGACGCCTGACCTGCTGTACGCGAGGGGAGAACTCTATCGCGGTCGCGGTAACCCGCGCGATCTTGTTTCCGCGATCGGATTTTATCGCGAGGCGCTTTCGGGGAATGCGACGTTCGCTGAGGCCTATCGGGGCATCGGACTTGCCCAAATGCGCAATCATGACCCCGCGGGCGTCGATGCGCTCAAGCGCTATCTGTCGCTAAAGCCCGACGCGTCCGACCGAGCGATGATTTCCATGTTGGTTCAATGAAAGTGCGACCGATGAAACCGAAGTTTTCCAATGCGCCTTTAATGATCGCACTTGCGTTTTCCACCCCCGCCTTCGCAAGCAATACCTTGGTGACTTCCGGGACTGGGGTCGCTGTCGCAAAATCGCCGCTTACCGTGGTTCCCGATCGTGAATGGAACAAAATGGGTGCCCGCCCAGGGCGGCGGTCGGAGACGTGGACTATTGACGGCGATGGTCTGAATGATCTCACCTTTTATGGCGGCATTGAGAGCAATTCGACGCTCTTCCGCGAGGTAAGCAAGCGACTCAAGCCGCTGCCACGATATTCTTCGACGATGCTGCTAACGGATATTCCTGCGTTGTTTGAAAACAGCTACAGTATTGCGCTAGACACCCAATTGATGAAGATTGATCAGGTCGAACCCACAACTTTTCTTGGTCAAAAGGGTGTTCGGTTTATGTATTCGTTTTCGCTCAAAGGCGAGGACGTTCGCCGTAAAGGCGAAGCGTCGGGTGCCATAATCAGCGGCAAGCTGTACCTTATATCCTTCGAGGCACCGGAACTTTTCTATTTCGACCGAGATGTGGCGGGATACCGGAATATTGTCGCTGCAGCTAAGCTCGGGCTGCCGCAAAGCTGAGGCAGCGACAAAGGCCAGCGGTAAACCGATCGGCTACTGCGCATCCCCCTCCTGGTTCTTCACCACGCCGCCGGTCCCGCCAACGCCGTCCGCCATGCCGGGGGATGCGAAAACATCGGGCTCGTCGCCACCTTCACCGCGTTCGACCGCATCCTTGCGGGCTTCGACCGCCTGTTCGATGTCGCTGCGATCGTCGTGATCAGCCTCGGGCAGGCTGTCGGGATGGGGATCGGGGTCGCTCACGCGAAATCGCCCGTCATGCCGGTGTCCATCGGCTGGCTCGGGTCACCCTGTGGCGTGGGGTCTGGAAAATCGACGTCGGGGGTCGGGCTCGGCAATTCGGTGGGGACGGGATCGGGCTGGCCCGGCTCGCTCGGGATCGGGGGCAATTCGGTCGGGGGGGTGGTTGCCATGTCGTCTCTCCTCTGCTGCATCAAACGCACGGTAGCACGCGCGGTTGCAAGCGATATCGCCACCTTGCGTAAGTCCGCTTGCCCCGCCGCGCATCGCTGGTATAGACGCCCCCCACACCGACGGTGTCCGATGCGGGCGTGGCGGAACTGGTAGACGCAGCAGGTTTAGGTCCTGCCATCGCAAGATGTGGGGGTTCGAGTCCCTTCGCCCGCACCAGTCTCTCGCGCTATCCGCGCTGGAGACTGCACTAAATATTCCCGAATAAGGCGTGAGATCTGAAATGCAGACTGTCGAAACGTTGAACGAAGGCCTGAAGCGCGCCTACACCCTGAAGATCAGCGCGAAGGATATCGATTCGCGCGTTGATGCCGAACTGAAGCGGGTTGCGCCGACGATCAAGATGCCTGGCTTCCGCCCGGGCAAGGTGCCCGCCAACCTCGTGCGCAAGATGCACGGAGAGGCGTTGATGCAGGACGCACTCAACACCTCGATCCAGGAGGGCATTCAGAGCCTGATCGCAGAGCGGAAGCTGCGCCCCGCGCTGCAGCCCTCGGTCAGCCTTGATGATGGCTATGAACTCGGCAAGGATGCCGACGTGAAGGTCGAGCTGGAAGTGCTCCCCGACGTTCCTGCCCCGGCGATCGACGGTTTGAAGCTGGAACGGCTGAGCGTTGCGGCCGATGATGCCGCCGTCAACGAGCAGCTCAAGAAGTTCGCCGACCAGCAGAAGCGCTGGGACGATGCCAAGGCGACGTACAAGGCGAAGATCGGCGATCTGGTCGTGATGGATTTCGTCGGCAAGGTCGGCGATGTCGCGTTCGATGGCGGCACCGGCAGCGACATGTCGGTCGAGCTCGGCACGGGTCGCTTGATCCCCGGTTTCGAGGATCAGGTTGTTGGCGTGAAGACCGGTGAAGAGCGCCAGATCAACGTCACCTTCCCGGAGGACTATCAGGCCAAGGAACTCGCCGGCAAGCCCGCGACCTTCGACCTGAAGATCACTGCGGTGAAGACCGCGGGCGAAACCAAGATCGACGACGAACTCGCGACGTCGCTGGGCCTCGAAAGCCTCGAGCAGCTCACCGGCCTGCTGAAGGGTCAGATCGAGCAGGAGCTCAACGGCCTCACGCGCACCCACATGAAGCGCAAGCTGCTTGACCAGCTCGCTGAGGGGCATGATTTTGAAGTGCCGCCGTCGATGGTCGAGGCCGAATTCGACCAGATCTGGCAGCAGCTTCAGCACGAAGCGACGCATGAGGAAGATCCCGCCGCCGCACTCGCCGAAATGGAAGCCGAGCGCGACGATTATCGCAAGATCGCCGAGCGCCGCGTGCGCCTGGGGCTTCTGCTGAGCGAGATCGGCCAATCCAACGGCGTCGAAGTCACCAGCCAGGAAATGAACCGCCTGATCGCGCAGGCTGCGCAGCAGTACGGCCCGGAAGATCGTCAGCGCTTCATGCAGTACATTCAGCAGGAGCCAATGGCGGCAGCGCAGCTCCGCGCCCCGCTGTATGAGGACAAGGTCGTCGACTGGCTCTTCGCCAAGGCCGACATCAGCGACCGCGAAGTGACGCGCGAAGAGCTGGAAGCCGCGATCGAGAGCGAAGAAGGCTTCTCGACCGGCACGCACAGCCACGATCACGAAAACCACAAGCCCAAGGCGAAGAAGGCAGCGGCCAAGCCCGCTGCCAAGAAGGCTGCAAAGGCTTCGGCCGACGACGCGCACGAGATGGAAGCGGCTGACATCGAGCCGGCCGCACCCGGTGATGAGCTGGTCGAGGCTGAGCCCGTGAAGAAGGCTGCGACCAAAAAGGCTCCGGCTAAGGCAAAGACCGAAGCAGAACCGACCGAGGAAGCTGCTGCCGAGGCACCCGCCAAGAAGCCTGCTGCCAAGAAGGCGGCGGCGAAGAAGGCCGAATAAGCGTCCAGCCCCGCCGCCCCGCCCAATGGCGAGGGCGGCCGGGTGGTCGACCGGTCAGGCGAAGACGGTACTCAGATCGTCTTGCCCCAACGCGCTTTGACCGCGCGCAATGCCTAGAACGACTGCGATCGCGGTAGCGGCGAGTGCCGTGCTAACCACAGCGTTGGCATATAACATGGGTATGGCCGCTTCCGCGCTTTCTGCCGCAATTCGCGACGCGTAGCCGACGCCTGCGTCGAGCAGCCAACAGGCCCACCGGGCGGCGAGCAACGGATGATCTTGGTTGTGCGGCCAACTCCGGCGGCTGGCGTTCCACAATTCCCGCATGCCCTGATACGGCTTGAAGCAGTTCGCCAACGGGACAGCGAACCACCAGATGCGTGCCCCTGGTGTAAAATCCAGGTCTTCCGTCCCAACCACGACCAGATTGCTGCCCGCGACATAGATCCAGCGCCCAAAGGCGATCATCGTTAGAATTCGTATGACGATTAGGCAGGCATCGCCAATCGCGGCGACGGGTGTGACGTGGAGCGTGAACCATTCCGGCACCAGCGTCACCGTCAGCGCTACGAATGGCGCAAAGGCTGCATTAAGCACGACCAGGACCACTAACAGCACCGTGAGGAATCGAAGACTTCGAACAGGCATGTGAAACTCCCCCCGGAATATCCCGCATCCTGTTCGCAGGTGCGCGCCAGCGTCAAATCATAAAACTGTCGAAGCGGTAACCAATTCGTGCTTATGGCGGCAGCATGACACCGCGCATTGCCGTCCTGCTGCCCTGCTATAACGAAAGCGCCGCGATCGCGCAGACGGTCGCGGGGTTCCGCGCCGCGCTGCCGGATGCGACGATCTACGTTTACGACAATAACAGCGCCGACGACACGGTTGCGGTCGCACAGGCGGCGGGGGCGGTGGTGCGCACCGAGCGGATGCAGGGCAAGGGCAATGTCGTGCGCCGCATGTTCGCCGATGTCGATGCCGACATTTATGTGATGGCCGATGGTGACGCGACCTACGATGCCAGCGCGGCGCCTGCACTCGTCGCGCGATTGCTCGAAGAACAACTCGATATGGTTGTCGGCAGCCGCGTGACGCAGGTCAGCGCCGCCTATCGGCGCGGCCATGTGCTCGGCAACCGCGCGATGACCGGGCTGCTCGCGCAATTGTTCGGGCGCAGCTTCACCGATATTTTCTCAGGATACCGGGTCTTTTCGCGGCGCTTCGTGAAGAGTTTTCCGGTGCTGTCATCGGGCTTCGAGATCGAGACCGAAATCAGCGTCCATGCGCTCGAACTCAAGATGCCAGTGGGCGAGATCGAGACGCCCTATTTCGCGCGGCCGGAGGGGTCCGAATCGAAATTGAGCACCTATCGCGATGGCTTTCGCATCGCGCGGACGATCGTGACGCTGTACCGGATCGAGCGGCCCTTGCTGTTCTTCGGGGTGATCGCTGGCGCGTTGCTGGTCGCGGCATTCGCGCTCGCGGTCCCACTGATCGTCACCTATATGAATACCCACCTCGTGCCGCGCTTGCCGACCGCAGTGTTGGTAACGGGGCTAACGATCCTCTCCGCGCTGAACGTCTTTACCGGGCTGATCCTCGACACGGTGGTGCGCGGCCGGCGCGAGGTTCGCCGCCTCGCGTATCTTGGTCACCGCGCGCCGGGCGGCGAAGAGCGGCGCGGCGATACGGCTGGGGCTTGAACTCGCTTCCGCCAGCGCCGATGTAGGGATTCGGCGTTCCCGTCCTTTGGGGCATTTAGGACTTACAGGCTCATTATGCGCAATCCGTTCGACACTGGCGACTTTCTGGCACCCATCAATGACGGTCTCGTGCCCATCGTCATCGAGCAATCCAACCGCGGCGAGCGCAGCTTCGACATCTATTCGCGACTGCTGCGCGAGCGGATCATCTTCGTGACCGGTGGGGTCGAGGACCATATGGCCTCGGTCATCAGCGCGCAGTTGCTCTTCCTGGAATCGGAAAATCCGAAGAAGGACATCTTCATGTACATCAACTCGCCGGGCGGTGTCGTCACGGCGGGCATGGCGATCCATGACACGATGCAATACATTCGTCCGCGCGTCGGCACGGTATGCATGGGGCAGGCCGCATCGATGGGCTCGTTTCTGCTGGCTGCCGGCGAGCCGGGGATGCGCGTTGCGCTGACCAATGCGCGGATCATGATCCATCAGCCCTCGGGCGGTGCGCAGGGCATGGCGTCGGATATCCAGATCCAGGCCAAGGAAATTCAGCGGATCAAGAACCGCATGAACGATCTTTACGCGCAATACACCGGCAAGCCGCTGGACGAGATCGAGCGCGCGATGGACCGCGACACGTTCCTTGAGGCTGCTGAAGCTAAGGCCTTCGGCATCGTCGACGAGGTGTTTGACAAGCGTCCAGCGCTGCCCGACGATTCGAGCACGCCGCCTGCGCTGACCTCGGCCTGAGGCATTTTCGGCATCGGGGCGCAGGGTTACGCTCCGGTGCCGATTTCGAACGGCAATTTTGGTCATTGTCGGATCGCGCGGGGGCGGTCTAGGATAGATGCTCCGCATATGTGCGCCAGCAGGTGGCGCCAAGGATGGTTTGAATGACGAAACTCAGCGGTGGCGACTCGAAGAGCACGCTGTATTGCTCCTTCTGCGGGAAATCGCAGCATGAGGTCCGCAAGCTCATTGCCGGACCGACGGTGTTCATCTGCGATGAATGCGTCGAACTGTGCAACGACATCATCCGCGAGGAGACCAAGTCCGCCTTGGTGTCCAAGAAGGACGGCGGCGTGCCCACGCCGCAGGAAATCTGCGACGTGTTAGATGATTATGTGATCGGCCAGAAGCGCGCCAAGCGCGTGCTATCGGTTGCGGTGCACAATCACTATAAGCGCCTCAATCACGGCCAAAAGGGCGCCGACGTCGAGCTCGCCAAGTCGAACATCCTGCTCGTCGGCCCGACCGGCTGCGGCAAGACGCTCCTCGCGCAGACGCTCGCCCGCATCCTCGACGTGCCGTTCACCATGGCCGATGCGACCACGCTGACCGAAGCCGGCTATGTCGGCGAGGATGTCGAGAACATCATTCTCAAGCTGCTGCAGGCGTCTGATTACAACGTCGAGCGGGCGCAGCGTGGGATCGTCTATATCGACGAAATCGACAAGATCAGTCGCAAGGCCGAGAATCCTTCGATCACGCGCGACGTGTCGGGCGAAGGCGTGCAGCAGGCATTGCTCAAGCTGATGGAAGGCACCACCGCGAGTGTTCCGCCACAGGGTGGCCGCAAGCATCCGCAGCAGGAGTTCCTGCAGGTCGATACGACCAACATCCTGTTTATCTGTGGCGGCGCGTTCAGCGGCCTTGAGAAGATCATCGGCGACCGCCTTCAGGGCAAGTCGATCGGCTTCGGGGCCTATGTCGCATCTCCTGAGGAACGCCGTACTGGCGAGACGCTCAAGGCGGTCGAGCCCGAGGATCTGCTGAAGTTCGGCCTGATCCCCGAATTCGTCGGTCGTCTGCCGGTGATCGCGACGCTCGAGGATCTCGACATCCCCGCGCTGGTCACGATCCTGACCGAGCCGAAGAACGCACTGGTGAAGCAATACCAGAAGCTGTTCGAGATGGAGGACGTCAAGCTCGGCTTCACCGACGACGCGCTCGTGCAGGTCGCGCGCAAGGCGATCGACCGTAAGACCGGTGCACGCGGGTTGCGCTCGATCCTGGAGGGCATCCTGCTCGACACGATGTTCGATCTGCCGGGAATGGACTCGGTCGATGAAGTGATGATCGACAAGGATGTGATCGAAGGCCGCAAGGAACCGATCCGCGTCTATGCCAAGAAGGAAAAGACCGGCACCGGGGCTGCGTGAGCGACGCCGTCCGGGTTGCGGGAACCGCTGACCGCGCCCGGATCGCCGCGCTCCTCGCACGGGCCTTCTCCGATGATCCGGCGATCGCGTACCTGTTTCCCGACGCCGTAAAGCGCGAGAAACGCTTGCCCCGGCTGTTCGCAACGTTGTTCGATGGTGACGCGCTCGGCGGAATGCGGTTGATTACGCCAGCCGGTGAGGCTGCGACTTTGTGGCGGGGGCCGGGCCAGAGCCAGACCGGGCTCCTTGGGCTGCTGCCGCAGGCATGGCCGATCTTGCGCACCTTTGGGTTCGGGCTGGGCCGCGGCTTGGCGGTGTCTCAAGCGATCGACGCGCATCTTCCGCCGACACCGCATTGGTATCTCCACATCGCCGGATGCGACCCGGCGGCGCAGGGCAAGGGCCTTGGCGGTGCGGCGATCCGCTCGGGTCTGGCGCGCATCGCGGGGAGCGGGCTGCCAACTTATCTTGAGACTGCGAACCCGAAGAATCTCGGGTTGTATCAGGCGCTCGGCTTCGCCGTGACCGACACGTGGGAGGTGCCACGCGGTGGCCCGCGCTTTTGGTCGCTGCTTCGCGCCTGACCGTCGCACCGAGAGTGCGAAGGCTGTGATCTTTACGATCTGTTAACCTTTGGCATTTACCAAATCTTAACGCGACCCGCCGCGTATCAGTCCATCCCTGATCAAGGATTTCTCCGCGATGCTGCACGGCTCCATCTTGCTCGCCTCCGTCGCACTGCTGCTGTCCGGCTGCGCGGCCGGGGCGCGGCACCCGGCTTCGAAAGCCTTGGTGCGTGCGGAGCCGGTTGAGCCGGCCGGGTGGGAAGCCGCGATCACGGCGTCGGACCGCGCGCGGCTCGAATCGCTGCCCGACGTGTGGGCGAAGACGCGCGCCAGCGTTCCCGCGCGGGCAAAGGCGCAGCTCGAGCGGGAGGGGGCGCTGGTCGACCCGGCAGCGGCACTCGATCTACCCGCCTTGCCGCCCGGGCCTTATTCGTGCCGTCTGGTCAGGCTTGGCGGCCGCGCCGGATTTGCCACCTTCAAGCCCGATCTTTGTACGGTCGATGGGTCGGCACGCAGCCTGTCGCTGACCAAGCAAAGCGGATCGATCCTGCCGGGCGGGTGGCTGTTCGCCGATACCGACCGTCGCCAAATTTTCCTGGGCACGTTCCGCCGCGCGCGGATGAAGAGCGCGCCCGCGTATAGCGTCAATCCCGCGCAGGATGTCGTCGGCGTAGTCGAGCGGGTCGCGCCATTCCGCTGGCGCCTGGTGTTGACCCGCGCCGGTGGCGGGGCGGCAGTCGATATCTATGAGCTGGTGCCGATGACCCCGCGCGTGCCGGGGTCATAGAATTCCGCGCACGAGCCACTTCACCCGCGCGACAGGAGTAGGATTACTGAACTCATACTGATGGGTCAGTTCGCCGACTTCGTCGTTCGTGCCTGCGCATCACGCCAGGCTTGAAACGCTTCCATCGCAGCCGATCGCCGTAGCAGTCTTGCATCGGGATCTATTATGACGTGCGCGCCTTTCGGAATCGGCAGCGATCCGGTTCCCCCGGTCATCGGCACGCGCACGGTTCGGCCGCCGACCTGCACTTCTACGGGCATCGGGAATACGCGCCCTCCGGGCGCATCCCAGCGTAATGACAGGCGTCGCGGAGTGCGGGTCTCGATCAAGTCAGGCAGTGCCGCTTGCCGCAGATAGACGTCGAAGAACCAGCCATAATCCTTGCCGGTTACACGACGGACGATCCGCTCATACTCTTCGCTGGACGTATATCGCGGCACGAAATTCCCCGGCCGCGGATCGCTGCGGCCATAGACCGCCAGCCGCGTCACGCCCTTGAACGCACGGTCGCCGATCAGGCCGCGCAGCGTGTGGAGCATCCACGAGCCCTTGTAGTAAATGTCTTGCCCCGGCCCGCCCTTGGCGAGATCGTACACCTCATCCTCGCTGCGGAGCTTCCCTGAGATGACGGGGCGGAGGTTGGCGATGCTCTTGCGTTGATCAGCCAGCATCGTCGCGTAGCGTGCGTTCCCCTCGCGCCAGCGCCCGTAGAGCGGCTGCATGTAGCTGGCATAGCCCTCGTGCAGCCAATAATCGTCCCAATTGGCGACGGTCATCTGGTTGCCGAAATATTCGTGGGCGAATTCGTGGTGGAACAGCCAGTCGAACCCCTCGGGCGCCTTGGCATAGCCATTGCCGTACGCGTTGATCGTCTGATGCTCCATGCCCTTGTGCGGCGTCTCCACCACGCCGAGCTTCTCGTCGGCAAAGGGGTAGGGGCCGATCTCGCCCTCGAAGAAATCAAGCGTCGGTGCGAATTCGTCGAACAGCGCGCGCGCCTTGTCCGCTTCCCCGGGAAGATACCAATAGAACAGCGGAATCGTGTTGCCGTAGCGGCTCTTGTAGCTGCCCGAAATCTCCTCATACGGGCCAACCGTCAGCGCGATGCCATAGGTGTTGGGCCGCTTCACCCGCCAGTTCCAGGTTGTGCGTCCGTCGGGCAGCGGATCGACGCCCAGCAGGATGCCGTTGGACGGGGCCTTCAACCCCTTGGGCACAGTGATGTGCAGCGTGACCACGCCCGGCTCGCCCGTGGGAAAATCGAGGCACGGCCAGAACAGGTCGCAGCCCGATGCCTCCGCGGTCGTCGCGAACCACGGTTCGCCCGACGGTGTCTTCGCCCAGACCATACCGTCGTCCCACGGCGCCTTTACCGCGACATGCGGTTGCCCGCCGTAGCGGATTTGTGCGGTGACCGTGCCGCCCGTTGCGATCGAGCGCGGCAGGGTGATCGACAGCTTGCCCTCGGGGTTGCGCCACGCTGAAGCGGGCAGCGCCGCGCCGTCGATCGCGATCGCATCGACCGGCAGATTGGGATCGAGATCGACCACCAGACGCTCCAGTGGCGCTTTCGCGGTGAAGGACAGCGTGGCGACGCCGCGCAATGTTTCGGTGTCCGGCAGCACGTCGAACGCCAGATCGGCCGCGTCGAAGCGGAGGCGCGCCTGATCGGGGTCGATCGGCCCGCCGGATTTCTGCGTCTGCGCCGAAAGCGGCGGTTTGCCTTTCTCGGGCAAGCTGGCCGCGGTCAGTGCGACACAGGCGAGCGCAGCAGCGATCGGGTAGCGGCTCATGCCGGGTCCAGTTCCGCGGAGAAGTCGGTGATCGTCAGCCGCGACACCAGCCGTCCGTCCTGAACGAGGGTCATGCCGCGCGGAAAGCGCACGCCGCCCGAGGAGACCGTGCCTGTAAATCCGAGCCGTTGTCGCACCGCCATGCCGTCCCGATCGGGCGATGCGATGCGATACTCGGCGGCGGCAATCCGCCCGTCGCGCGCCAGTGTGAGCACGATCGGCGGGTAGCCGTCGCGGCTGGCGTTGAGCCGCGTACCGCTCGCCGCGCTGACAAAGGCGGGGGCCAGCAGGAGGTAGGCATATGTTCCTGCTTGCTGCCGCTGGAAACGCGCCTGTTCGGGCGACAGCGCGGTCTGCGCGCCGGCGTGGACGACAAACCCGCCGTCGCGTTCGATCATCACCGTACGCCGCGTGCTGCGCCCGTCGCTTGGCACCCAACTCTCAAACCGGGCGCGAGCGAACGGCTCGATTCGCGCCTCCACGGCGAGATCGACCGGTACCCCCTCAAGCAGCATTCGCATCGTGCCGGTCCAGGAGATCGCCCGCACGCGCCGTAACTTAGCCTCGCCTCCCGCTGCTGCCAGAGCGCGCGCGACGGCACCGGAACGCGTCTGCGCGCCCGCCGGCCAAGCGACGCAGGCAATCGTCGCTGCCAAAATCGTTCGGCGATTGATGGAATGGCAATCCCCCCCATATAAGGGATCAGAGGCGCGTGTTTCGCGCCGCCCCGGAGTTTGCATGACCCAAGTCTCTTCCACCCCGTCGTATCCCGTTCTGCCGCTGCGCGACATCGTCGTTTTCCCTGCCATGATCGTGCCGCTGTTCGTCGGCCGCGACAAGTCGGTCGCTGCCCTGGAGGCCGCAATGGCCGCCGACAAGGAGATTTTCCTGGTCGCGCAGCTCGATCCGGCCGAGGACGACCCGGATCGCGACGATCTGTACGAAGTCGGCGTCACCGCGGTGGTGCTGCAATTGCTGAAGCTGCCCGATGGCACGGTGCGTGTGCTGGTCGAGGGCAAGCGCCGCGCGTCGCTGACCGGGCTGGTCGCGGTCGATGGCTATCTGTCGGCCGAGGTCGAGATGCTCGAAGGGGAGGCTGGGGCGGAAACGCTTGAGGCCGCCAGCACCGAAGTCTCCGCGCTGATGCGCTCGGTGATCGATCAGTTCGAGAACTATGCAAAGCTCAACCGCAAGCTGCCGGCCGAAACCGCGGTGCAGCTGGGTGAGATCGAGGATCCCTCGAAGCTGGCCGATGCGGTCGCCGCCAACATCCAGGTCAAGGTGAGCGACAAGCAAGCACTGTTGATCGAGCGCGATGCCGCCAAGCGGCTGGAAATGGTCTATGCCTTCATGGAGGGCGAGCTGGGCGTTCTGCAGGTCGAGAAGAAGATCAAGTCGCGCGTGAAGCGTCAGATGGAGAAGACCCAGCGCGAATATTACCTCAACGAGCAGTTGAAGGCGATCCAGCGCGAGCTCGGCAATGAGGGCGACGAGGGCGAAGGCGACGAGATCGCCGAGCTGACCCAGAAAATCGCCACGATGAAGCTGTCGAAGGAGGCGCGCACCAAGGCGACCGCAGAACTCAAGAAGCTCAAGACGATGGCACCGATGAGCGCCGAGGCGACCGTCGTGCGCAATTATCTCGACGTGCTGCTGGGGCTGCCGTGGGGCAAGAAGTCGAAGATCCGCAAGGATATTTCGGCGGCGCAAGCGGTACTCGACGAGGACCATTATGCGCTCGAGAAGGTCAAGGACCGGATCATCGAATATCTCGCGGTGCAGGCGCGCACCAACAAATTGAAGGGCCCGATCCTGTGCCTCGTCGGCCCTCCCGGCGTCGGCAAGACCAGCCTCGGCAAGTCGATCGCCAAGGCGACGGGCCGCGAGTTCATTCGCCAGTCGCTCGGCGGCGTGCGCGATGAAGCCGAGATCCGCGGTCATCGCCGTACCTATATCGGCTCGCTGCCGGGTAAGATCGTCACCAACCTCAAAAAGGCGGGCACCAGCAATCCGCTGTTCCTGCTCGACGAGATCGACAAGCTCGGTCAGGATTTCCGTGGCGATCCGGCGTCGGCGCTGCTTGAGGTGCTCGATCCGGAACAGAACGGCAAGTTCCAGGACCATTATCTCGAGATCGATGTCGACCTGTCCGACATCATGTTCGTGACGACGGCCAACACGTTGAATCTGCCGCAGGCGTTGCTCGACCGGATGGAGATCATCCGGCTCGAAGGGTATACCGAGGACGAGAAGGTCGAGATCGCCGAGCGGCACTTGATTGCCAAACAGATCGAAGCCCATGGCCTCAAGGACGGAGAGTTCGCGCTCACGACTGAAGGCCTGCGCGCGCTGATCCAATATTACACGCGCGAGGCGGGTGTCCGCACGCTCGAGCGTGAGATCGCTAAACTCGCGCGGAAAGCGCTGCGCCAGATTCTCGAGGGCAAGACCAAGAGCGTTACCGTGACGCCCGACAATCTTTCCGAATTCGCCGGGGTAAAGAAATATCGCCACGGACTTGGCGAAGAAGAGAACCAGATCGGCGCGGTCACCGGGTTGGCATGGACCGAGGTCGGCGGCGAATTGCTGACGATCGAAAGCGTCACTGTGCCTGGGCGTGGACAGGCGAAGATCACCGGCAAGCTCGGCGACGTCATGAAGGAATCGATCGAGACGGCGTTCAGCTTCATCAAGGCGCGGTCACCGTCGTACGGGATCAAGCCGAGCATCTTCGCGCGCAAGGACATCCATATCCATCTGCCCGAAGGCGCGGTCCCCAAGGACGGGCCGTCGGCTGGCATCGGGATCGTGACTGCGATTGTCTCGACGTTGACCGGGGTTCCGGTGCGTCGCGATATTGCGATGACGGGCGAAGTGACGCTCCGTGGTCGCGTTTTGCCGATCGGCGGGCTGAAGGAGAAGCTGCTTGCCGCGTTGCGTGGTGGTATCACGACGGTCCTGATTCCGCAGGAAAATGAGAAAGATCTGGCGGACATTCCGGCCAACATTCTGAACGGATTGAAGATTATTCCGGTTGCCCATGTTGATGAAGTTTTGCGACTAGCTCTTACCGGGCCGCTTGAAGCGATCGATTGGACCGAAGCGGATGATCTGGCAGCGCAGCCTCCGGCGGGCGTTCCGGCGATCGGCGGCGAACTCCATCATTGATGTTTTGGCCCCGAGATGCGTTAAAAACGCGCCGGGGCCTGCGCTTTTGCTTTGACAGCCCCGGCGTGAGCGGCCTTATTGCGCGACCGGCGTTGGACCGAGAATCATTTATCTATCCGTAACGGGGGGTTAGTGGCGATGAACAAACAAGAATTGATTGCAACAGTGGCGGACACGTCGGGCCTGACTAAAGGCGATGCAAGCAAGGCCGTTGAAGCCGTTTTCGAGGCGGTCTCGGCGGCATTGAAGAAGGGCGATGAAGTGCGTCTGGTCGGCTTCGGCACCTTTTCGGTGAGCAAGCGCAAGGCCTCGACCGGCCGTAATCCGCGCACGGGCGAACCGATGACGATCAAGGCATCGTCGCAGCCCAAGTTCAAGGCCGGCAAGGGCCTTAAGGACTCGGTCAACTGATCCAAAGGATCTGACCCATTCGGCTGGGGAGCGCAGATACCGCGATGCGTGCGGCGTCGGGCTCCTCGCCGAGGGTGGGGGAGCTTCTAAAAGCGGTATGCGAAGCGCCTTACTGGCGCTCTGATATGTGCGCCCCGCCCGTGTCGGGCGGTTCGGGTGCAGAGTTCGCAACGCGCAGCTGATGCGTGCCAAAGCGGGGCACCGGTATGTGGAGGTGTCGTTCGGTGCCGCCCTTTCCAACGATCCCGACCGAGAAGCCGACGCGGTGCCAGCCGGCACGCTTGAACGCGCGGAGCGACGCGCGGTGGTTCCACCAGATGAAGGCAATCGCCCGTCGGTACCGCGGCGAGAGCATTGCCGCCGTCGCGTGCGCGATGAGGATTGGGGCATAACCTAGCCCCTGCGCGGCATCCTGGGTTACGATGTTGAGCAAGGCCACCTCGTCCGTACCAAGCGGCCAGATCGCCGCATTTTCATAGCGCGTGAGATCGACGAAATGCGCGGCGCTCAGTGGTTCGCCTTGCTTCGACAGCAAATAGCCGGTCGCGCCGATCCGGTCATAGCCGACCGACTTGCGAAATTGTATGTCAGCGGTGGCCGCGATGGTTTGCAGGCTTGCCTCGTCCAACGGCATAAAATTGAGCGCGGCGGGCAAGGGCGGCAAGGGTTCCGCGCCGCTCGACGCCAGGACCCAATTGAGCCGATAATCCCGCACGACATGGCGGACGAGACGCTTCGTGAGGTCGGTCAACGTCGCGATGGGGGATGTCACCGGCCGATCGCCTCGCATTTGGAATGGACGCAGCCAGCATTAGCCGCGCTCATCGGGATGGCAACCAGTGGCGTTCGTAGCGCAGTGTTCCGGCCGCCTGTTGCACGATACGGCTGATCGTACGGACTGAATTCGGAGCCAGGCGGGGCGATCGCGCGCGCAAAGGCGAGGCGATCGAGGGATCAAGGTCGGCGAAGCCGGCGCTGCGCAGATCGGGATTGTCGGCGATCTCGCGGCACATTGCGATGAAGCGCGCCATGACCGCCCGATTTGGCCGACGTCGATCGCGCGACAGCATTTCGAAACTGTGTGTGACGATGACGAAAGCTGGTTCGCCCATCCGCCCAGCGTGGCGCAATGCGTCGGTCATCTCCCAGCGCGACAGCGCGCAGACCTGCGCGGGACGAACCATGCCAGCGCGATCGAAAATCCCCGACACGGGCATTTCGATGACGCCGTGCCGTCGCACAGGAGCATGGTCGTCCTGGGTCAGGGCGATCCGGCAAGGGGCGCCCAGATAGGCAGCGTTGAAGCTGCTGTCCCACGAAATGCCCAGATGGGAAAGCGCGATGAGGGTCCGGTCGTCGGCACCGTAATTGCCCGCGCGAAAGGCGATCGGGCGGGGGACATGGGCGTCCTCGAGCAGATCGCGCGCGCATTTCAGCAGCGCGATCTGGTCCGCCAGCTCGAAGTCGCCGATGTTCTGACCGCGTCGGTCGCCGACCGGGGATGCCTTGGCCCAAGCGAGCCACTCGGTATGGGCATGAAGCTGCACTTCATGGCGACGCTTGAGGATCGGCCCGACGATGTCCGCCACGATCGCCTTGCCATAGACGAGCGCGGGCAGCGGATCGACGAAGAACACGCCTTTCAGGCCATGCTCCTCCAGCCGGTCCATCTGCCAGCCGATGCCGTACGTGCCCGCGCTGACGATCCCACTAATAGAATTTTCGACATTGCACCCGGCCACGACGCCACGCTGGTGCAGCCCGGCGGATAGCTCGGTATCGACGGTGACGAGAACGTCAGTCATGAGAGCGGTGGCCTGCCATAGGAGCATCGCACATCGCACGCGCAGGTTAAAATCGACGTAACGGCAGCATTCCGAAACGCGCAGCGCGCGTTTGACCTGGCCGATCAGCGCGGTATCGATGGCGGCATGGACAGCTTCTCCCCAAATCGCCGCACCGCGCTTGCCGGGCTCGCCGCCAGCGCGGCGCTCGCCACCGCCCCGGAGCGTGCTTTTGCCGCACCGCAGACCGCCGCAGCACTGCTGGATCGCCTCGCATGGCAATTGCTGACGCTCCAACCGGCCGAGGCGACTCGGCTTGGGGTCGATACCGGGCGTTACGCGGGTCTGCGCGCGCGGCTGGATGATCGCTCGGCGGCGGGCGTGGCGAAGACGCGGGTTTTTCTGAGCGATGCCCTGGTCGCACTGGGGCGCGTGTCGCGCGGCGGGCTGGATGCCGCCACGCTAACCAGCCTCGCCGTTACCGAAAGCGCGTTCCGCACCGCGCTTGACGGCATGAAGCTGCCCTACGGCGTCGCGACGATCGGGAATTGGCGTAACACGCCCTATACGGTGGTGCAGAATGTCGGCGCGTGGCTTGACGTCCCGCAATTGCTCGACGGGGATCAGCCGTTGGGCAACGCCGCCGATGCCGAGGCGTATCTCGCGCGCTTGTCGGCGATGGCGGTGCAACTCGATGGCGAGACGGGGCGCGGGCGGATCGCGCGCGGGCAGGGGCTGGTGCCGCCGTCGTTCCTGCTCGACAAGACGATTGCGGGCGTCACGCGCACGATCAGCGAAGCGGCGCGCACCGATGGCCCGCTCATCGCCCCGCTGGCGCGCAAAGCGCAAGCGATCGCAGGGCCGTGGGTTGATCGCGCGATCAAGATCGTGCGCGGGTCGGTGATCCCGGCGTTGGAGCGGCAAGTGGCCGAGCTACGCGCGCAACGTGAGGTGGCGACGGATGCGGCTGGCCTGCGTGCGCGGCCGCATGGGGCAGAATGGTACGCCTGGGGCCTGCGCGCCAGCACCACCACGCGGCGCACGCCGGCGGAGATCCACGCGCTCGGCATCGCGCAACTGGTCGACCTCCACGCGCGGATGGACGTGATTCTCAAGGGCTTCGGGCTGACGCAAGGTTCGATCGCCGAGCGCGCGACGGCCTTGCAGCGTCGTCCCGAGATGGTCTTCGCGAACAACGATGACGGACGGCGTCAGATCGTCGCGTACATGCAAGGCAAGATCGATGCGATTCGCCCGCGTCTGGCCGATGCGTTTCGCCGCACCACCGCCGGAAAGCTCGAAATTCGCCGGATGCCGCTGGCGCAGGAGCCGGGTGCTCCGGCGGCCTATGGCGGTCCGGGCTCGCTCGACGGGTCGATCCCGGGGCGGGTCTGGGTCAATCTCGGCGATCCGTCGATCCACAATAAGGTGACGATCCCCGACCTGGTGTTTCATGAGGGGATACCGGGCCATGTCTGGCAAGGTGAATATGCGCAGCAATTGCCGCTGATTAGATCGATCCTTGCCTTCAATGCCTATTCGGAAGGGTGGGCGCTCTATGCCGAGCAACTTGCCGACGAACTCGGCCTGTATGACGGTGATCCGGCGGGGCGGCTGGGGTATCTGATGGGACTGTCGTGGCGCGCGGTGCGGCTGGTGGTCGATACCGGGATTCATGCGATGGGCTGGACGCGCGAGCGCGCGCTGGCCGAATTCATCGCCGCGACCGGTCTGCCGCTGTCCAATGCGGCGAGCGAGATCGATCGCTATTGCGCCTGGCCGGGGCAGGCGTGCGGCTATAAATTGGGCCAGACCGAAATCGTCGCACAGCGTGATCGCGCCAAGGCAGCGCTCGGTGCGCGTTTCGATCTGCGCGACTTCAACCAAGCGGTGGTCGACGGCGGCAACGTCCCGCTCGACGTGCTTGGGGAGAATGTCACGCGCTACATCAGGGGCGCACGCGGATAGATGCCGCGCCCTTTCAGTCGCGCGACAGCTGGTCGATCTCAGCGAGGATGATCGCGCGCGACTGATCCGCCGAGAGTTTCTGGTCGCCGCGCAAGCGTTGCCACACGTCGAAGCTGAGCAGTAGGTCGATCGTCTCGACCTGGCGGGTCTGCGACAGCTTCTCCTGCGGCAGGATCGACACGAGGCGCGCCCGCATCAGCGCGAGCATGCGATCGTGTTCTTCCTGAATTGCGCGCGACGAATGGCGATGGGCGTCGGCAGCCCGTTTAAACGGTAGCAGCGCTTCGTAGGTCGTGATCCGGCGCTCGGCGATTTCGCGCAACTGCCCGCGCCAATCCATGGCGGAAAAGGGTCGCAGGCCGTGCACGTAGTGGTGCGTCAATTCGGTCGTCATAGCCGTATAGAGCGTCTCCATATCGGCAAAATGCCGGAACACGGTCCGCAGGCCGACCGCCGCACGGCCTGCCACCAGCTCTGCGCTGGGCGTGATATGGCCTTCCTCGACCAAAGCGAGCATCGCCGCCACGATCCGGTCGCGGCTGGTCTGGGCGCGTTTGCGGCGCCCGTCGGTTTCATTCATCGATATCCCTAATTCGACCAATAGATATACGTCTCGCCAGCCTTCGGTTTGGTGCCGAGCGGACGATCGATAGCAATCGGCGAACGAATGAGCGAGGGCCAGGCCGGTTTGACGCTGTCGCGGTCGTGCGCGGCGAGCAGCTGCGTCAGGCGGGCAACGACATCGGGATGCGCCGCTGCGACATCGCGCCGTTCGGTCGGGTCGGCTTTCAGGTCGTAGAGGAGCTTGACGTGCGGCATGTCGAGCGCTTGCAGCTTCCAGTCGCCATCGCGCACGACCTTGTAGCGACCGCTGCGCCAGAACAACGTGTTGTGCGGCGTGCCCACAGCCTTGCCCTGCACGAACGGGAGCAGATTGACGCCGTCGATCGGCCGGTCATGCGGCAGCGTGGCACCCGCGCTGCCGCCAGCGGTGGCGAAAATGTCGAAATGGCTGACCGGCCCCTGAATCGCCGTGCCCGCCTTGATCTGCGCGGGCCAGCGCATGAAGAACGGCACCTTGACGCCACCTTCGAAGAACGTCGCCTTCCACCCGCGGTACGGTTTGTTGATGTCGGGCAGGCCGACGTAATGCGCGCCGCCATTGTCGCTGGTGAAAATGACCAGCGTGTTCTTGTCCAACCCTTGTGCCTTGAGCGTCGCCATCACGCGTCCGACCCCGCGGTCGAGCGCGCGGATCATTGCGCCATAGACCCGCGTGCGGTGGTCGGTGATCTGCGGCAAGGCGTCATAATCGGCCTTGGCCGCCTGTAGCGGCGTGTGCGGCGCGTTATAAGCGAGATACAGGAAGAACGGGCGGTTGCGGTTGGCGACGATCGTGGCCTGCGCCTGCGTCGTTAGATAATCGGTCATGTAGCGATCGGGCCGGAACGGCTTGCTGCCGTTGTATTGCACGCTGAACGGCAGATTGGCCCACAGAAATTTGTCGATCGGGTCGAAATCCTGCACCGAATTGACGACGTCCGGACTGTCGTCGAGCAGATATTTCTGCCCGCCGATCATGAAGCCCAGGCTTTCGTCGAAGCCGTGCTGTTCGGGCCGCATCCCCTTGGTGTCGCCAAGGTGCCACTTGCCGAGGTGCATCGTGTGATACCCTCGACCGCGGAGCATGTCGGCGATGGTGATCTCGCTCGCGGGCATCCCCTTGTCGTGCACTGGCGGGAGGCGGGCGGCATCCTCGTCAAAGATCGTCTTATGCTCCCACGTCGTCGGAAAGCTGGCGATCGTGCGCGAAAACGCCGCGTCGGTGCGGATGATGCTCGAGGGGAACCAGGCAGGGGGATGAACGTCGGCGGGGGTGAATTCATAGCCGAAGCGCGTTGCATAGCGCCCGGTCATCAACGCCGCGCGGCTCGGCGCGCAGGTCGCATTGCCGGCATAGCCATTGGCGAAGGACGCACCCTGATGCCCCAGCGCATCGATATTCGGCGTCTTGACCAGCCCCCCCGCGACGCCGCCGCCGTTGAAGCTGATGTCGTTATAGCCAAGGTCGTCGGCGACGATCAGCACGATGTTGGGCGGGCGCTGATCGGCGGGCAGGGCGGCTGCGGCAGGACCCTGCTGCCACGTGACGGGATGGTTGTCCTCGACATGCGGGGCGATCCAGCCCGGCAGATGCAGGAAAATATAGCCCTTCGCGGCATAGCCCGCGACCGCCAGTGCTGCGACCGAGGCGAGCGTCACCTTGACCCAGCGCTTCACCGCCCATTCTCCCGCGAGAAGCTGAGCCAGCCGAGCGCGATGACCGCGATCATCACCGCCTCGATCACCATTGGCGGGAAGGCCTTGCCCGGCGCGCCATCGGCGACCAGGCTGATCGCGCGGCCAGTGATGGCGATGCTTAGCAGGCAAAGCGGAACCAGCAGCGGCGTGCGCCACGCCCGCCACGCGGCGACCAGCGCAAAGATCCCGCCGGTCAGGAAGAAGGCGGTGAAATCGGCGCGCATCGTCGCCAGCCCTTGGGTGCCGAACGCGGTGATGAAGAAGGCGAGGCCCATCTGTGCTGGATCAACCAGAAAGGCGATTCCGAGCACGATATTGAACACTGCCGTCAGCCCGACGAGCCCCCGCACCACGTTCCGCCCCACGTTCCGCATTGCGCATCCCCTCCGCTATTTTGCCGCAGACTAGCACCGTTCGGACAGAGCGCAATCTTTCGGCATTGATTATGCCACATTAAACGGGCAGTCTGTTTTCACGAGGGGGAGAAACGATGCGTACTGCCGGAATCCTCACGACCGCGGCCGTGGCCGCCTTGGTCGTCGGCGCGGCGCTGTTCTGGGGGGAAATCGGCGCCGCGCTGCTCGGTGCCGTGTTTCACGAGCGCGCTGGCGTGGATACGACTGCGGATCTGCCCGATGGATTGCACGTCGCTCTTTGCGGAACGGGCGCGCCCTTGCCCGATCCGGGGCGCGCGGGGGCGTGCACCGTGGTGATTGCGGGCAAGCATATCTTCGTCGTCGATTCGGGCGAGGGCGCGGCAAAGCACATCGCGCTGATGGGCATCCCCAACGGGCGGATCGAAGGTGTCTTCCTGACGCACTTTCATTCGGATCACATCGATGGCCTCGGCCCGATGATGCTGCTGCGCTGGACGGGGGCGGGGGCGACCAAGCCGCTGCCGATCTACGGCGGGGTGGGGGTCGAGCGGATCGTCGCCGGGTTTGACGCGGCTTATGCTACCGACAACGGTTATCGTACCGAGCATCACGGCACAAAAATCGCGCCACCATCTGGCGCAGGCGGCAAGGCCGTCAGCTTCACGCCGCCGGTGCGCGGATCACTCGGTGCGGTGGAAGTGTATCGCGGCGGCGGTCTGCGCGTCACCGCCTTCAGCGTCGAACATGGCCCGGTCGAACCAGCGGTCGGCTATCGCTTTGATTACAAGGGCCGATCGGCGGTGATCAGCGGCGATACCGCGGCCAGCGCGGCGCTGGTCGCCAACGCGAAGGGCGCCGATCTGCTGGTCCACGAAGGGCTGCAACCTGCGCTCGTCAAGCGCATGACCGCCGCGCTGGTCGCGCGCCACCAGCCGGGCACGGCGCAGATCACGCGCGATATCCTGACCTATCACACATCGCCCGAGGTCGCCGCGCAGGAGGCGCAGGCGGCGGGGGTAAAGCATTTGCTCTTCACCCACATCCTGCCGCCGGTGCCCTCGCGCATCGCGTACCCCGCTTTCCTGGGCAGCGCGCGGAAGTTCTACGACGGGCCGATCACGGTGGGCGAGGACGGGATGCTTTTCAGTCTGCCGGCTGGAAGCCGCACGATCGACTTTGCGCGCCTGCCGGTGAATTGACCCTGCGTGGCACGCGGCGTGCCAAAACACTTGCGCAGCGCCGCCGGGTTCGCTTTTAGAGGCGCGACACGGTGCCGCGTTGCGCAAGGGCCCGGTGGGGATGGGCCGTCGAATGTTCCGTTTGGATTATGATGCTGGGACCAACATCCTGACGATTCAGGTAAAGGGGTTCTGGACGCGGGACATGGTACCCGCATTCAGCGGCGCGCTGATGCAGCAGGCGCGCGCTTTGCAGGACGCAGGGCGGGCCTTTGACGTGCTCGTCGAATCGCTCGAGTTTCCGGTCCAGTCGAACGAAGTTGCCGATCTGATGACGAACGTGATGGCGGCGGGCTTCGCCTTCACCGCAGGGCGTTCGGCGGTCGTCGTCGGCAGTCAGCTCAATAAATTGCAAGCCGAACGCACGCTGGTCCACCCGCGGCTTCGTGTGTTCCGCGCGGTCGACCAGGCGAAGGCTTGGCTCGCCGCCCCCGCACCGCAACCCTGACTGCGCGCGGCTCAGCCGGTCGAGAGCGGTTTGGTGCGGATGTTCAACTGCCCTTCGAGACCCGCCACGCGGTGCTTCTCGATCGCCTGATATTCGGGCGACTGCACCATCGTCATCATCGCGGCACGGCTGGGATATTGCGCAAGGGCGACCATGTCCCACGGTTCGTCCATCTGCCCGAGCATCAACTCGGTGACGGCGCCGGCGAACACCGATTTGCCCCCGACCGATGCGAGGCACGCCTGTACTGCCGCACCATAGCGGGCATAGGCTTCGCGACCGGTCAGATCGCTGTCGCTGCCATCGGCATATTCGGCGTGCGGCTTGAAGCGCAGGAGATTGACCATGACGAACGGTCCGTCCTCTTCACCGGTGAAGAAGGCGGCAATCTGTTCGGGGCCCGGGAAAACCGCGTTGGTGACGTTCATGCGGGATGGCCTTGGCTGGAGCGGATGAACGTATCGATCAGCGCGCAGATCTGGACTGGCGCGTCTTCTTGCAGGAAATGCCCGCCGCCCGCGATGATCGTGTGCGGCTCGCCTTTGGCACCGGGAATGCGCTCGATGAACACCTTTTCGCCGCCCTTGGTGACCGCATCCTGGTCGCTGAACGCGGTCAGCACCGGCTTGTGGAATTGCTCGAGCACCTTCCACGCCGCCTGGTTTTCCGCGACCGAGGGATGCTCGGGCGTGATCGGCACCAGCTTGGGGAATTCGCGCGCGCCTTCCTTGTACGTCTCATCGGGGAAAGGCGCGTCATAAGCGGCGATCTCCTCGGGCGACAGGTCGCGCCCGGTGCCGCCATTGACGATGAAGCCGACCGGGAATTGCGGCACGTTCTGGCTGAACGCTAGCCACGCGTCGAACCCCTCCGAGGAGCCGCTGCCCGTCGGCAGCCCGGTATTCGCCACCACCAGCCGCGCGAAACGCTCCGGGAACGCCGCAGCCAGCCGCAGCCCGATCAACCCACCCCAATCCTGGCAGAAGAGGGTGATCTCGCTCAGGTCGAGCGCGGTCAGCCACGCGCTCATCCAGGCGACGTGGCGCTCATAGGTATAATCGCTGCGCGCGGCGGGCTTGTCCGATTTGCCGAAGCCGACCAGATCGGGCGCGATCACCCGGTGCCCGCGCGCGACCAGATCGGGCACGAACTTGCGGTACAGGTACGACCAACTCGGTTCGCCGTGCAGCAGCAGGATCGGCGCGGCATCGCGTGGACCCTCATCGACATAATGAATCCGCAGATCGGTACCGTCCGCGTCGGTGACCGTCAGATACTGCGGAGCGAACGGGTAATCGGGGAGATTGTCAAAGCGATCCTCCGGTGTTCTCAAAACCTCCATCGCACGCTCTCCCTCACCACCGTTATATTGGCACCGACAGTGCCAAAACTAATCGGCAGCGTCAATGCGGCGTTATGGGGCGGCGTCGCGCGCGAAGCGGACGCCGATATGGTCGGTCCCCATGCCGCGTTCCTCGAACTGGCGCGCGGCCGGGCGATACCGTGCGCAATAATTGCTGGCGCAGAGATACGATCCGCCCTTGATAACGCGGCTCCCCCCGCCGGGGCCGGCCCGGGCGCTGGTCCATTCCCAGACATTTCCGATCATGTCGTACAGTCCGAACCTGTTCGGCTTAAAGCATCCGACCGGCGCGCGACCGCGAAAGCCGTCCAGCGCCAGATCGCGCGCCGGGAAGGCTCCCTGGTAATAATTGGCCTGCGGGGTGCCGTGGGCGTCGATCGGCTCGGGTAAGGCGGTGGCGCCGGCCAGCGCGGCATATTCCCATTCGGCCTCGCTCGGCAGCCGCTTGCCCGCCCATTTCGCATAAGCGACGGCATCGTCGTAGGCAATCTGTACGACCGGTTCGCGCTCTCGCCCGGCGATCGATTCGGCTGGCCCTGAAGGGTGCCGCCACTGCGCGCCGACCGACCAGCGCCACCACCGCGGGTCGCCATCCTTTGGTGCGGCAAAGACGGCCGATCCCGGTTGGTTCATTTCGGGCGGGGCATCGGGGAGGGCAGGGGGCGCGCGTTCGGCGACGGTGCGATAGCCGGTCGCGGCGACGAAGCGGGCGAATTCGCCGTTGGTCAACTCATGCGCGTCGATCCAGAACGCCTTGACCGAAACGCGCCGTGGCGGGCCTTCCTCGGGATATTTTGGATCGGCCCCCATCGTGAAGCTGCCGCCCGCGACATGCACCATCGGCGCCGCGCGCAGATCGGCGCATGACGCAGTCTGTTCGCGCGGGACGGGAGGGGAGCATCCGGCCAGCGAGAGTGTCACGAGCGCCGCTGCAAAAACTGTCCTGCCGTCGATCATCGCCCGCCCTCGTTCCTCCCGCGAACGAGGCGGCAAGGCGCGCGGATTGTCAATGCGCCGCACAATCACCGGCGAAAGGTCGGATTCCGATGCGCCAGCCGGGCCGCGACTTGGGGATTGTGAACCTTCACAAATTGGGGCATCTAGGCGTCAGATCGGTTCGCAGAATCCGATATTCAGGGGGAGAGGGCTATGAATACGCACCGCTATTTGCTGTTGGCTGGAGTCGCCAGCGTGGTGCTCGCCGCACCGGCTTATGCGCAGGACGCGCCGCAAAAGCCCGCCGTTCAGCCGACCGAAGCCCCGGCGGCCACCGACGCCGACAAGGCCAATCCCGACGACATCGTCGTAACCGCCGAGCGTCGTCCGCAATCGCTGCAAAGCTATGCCGGCACTGCAGCCGTGCTGTCGCCGACGCAATTGGCCAGGGTCGGCATCGTCAATATCGAGAATTTGAACGACACGCTGCCCGGTTTGCGCGTCCAGAATTTCAATGGCGCGATCGACATCGCGCTGCGCGGCATCGGCACAAACCAGAATACCGAGCTTGGTGATCCGAACGTCGCGACGCATTTCGACGACGTCTATGTCCCGCGCGTCCAGGGGCTGGCCAATTCCTATTTCGACCTGAAGGCGGTCGAGGTGAATTTCGGGCCGCAGGGCACATTGCGCGGGCGCAACGCCTCGGCGGGATCGCTCAACTTCATTTCCTGGGCGCCTGAACTCGGCAAGTTTCTAGGCAATGTGGAAGTCGGCGCCGGCAATTTTAACCAGGCCAGCATCCGCGGCGTGTTCAACGTGCCGCTGGGCGACCATCTGGCGTTTCGCATATCGGGAAGTGCGGACCGGCACGGGTCCTATTACCGCAATGTCGGGCGCTTCCCGCAGGTCGCGGCCCCGTATGCGGACGACAATCGCGGCGTGCGTGCGCAGTTGCTGTGGGAACCAACGACGCGGCTCAGCATCCTGATCGCGGGCGATTATAACAAGCAGGATTCGACCGGTTTCAACGGGTCGAACTATTCGAAATTCCTGGACCCGGCCACAGTGGGCGGGTTCGCCAATGCCGTCAATTCGGTGAAGAATCCGCGGGACACCATTACCGGGCCGCTCGGCGAGCAATATTCGACCGAGCATTCCGGCATTCGTGCCCGCGTGACCTATCGGACCGACGGGCTGTTCAACGTCCAATATATCGGCAGCCATCGCGATTTGCGCACCGCGTCGGACGGTGCCGGCCCGGCGAGCGTCGCCTATCCCGGTTTCGAGCAGGATTTCTACGGCATCGGCGGGACTCCCCTGCAACAGGCGGTCGGGGCCGAACGGTCAGACAATTACGGTCGGGGCCTTGGCCGCGGCGGCTCCTTCTCGGATTTCCACGAACTGCGCTTTTTCAACGATTCCGAACCGCTGAAATATTCGGTCGGCGGCAATTATTTCAACGAACGGCAGCGTACGCTCGCGACCTCGGTTTCGGATTATAACTCGTTCTTCCAGGGCCAGGAATTCAACACCAAGACGAAGAGCGAGACCTTCGCCTTTTACGGCGACGCGACCTATTCGGTAACGTCGAAGCTGCGCGTTACCGGTGGCCTTCGCTACACCGACGACAGCAAATCGCGCACGGGTGTGATCTCGCGGCTGTTCTTCGGCGGCGGTGCGGCCGATTTCAACTGCTGCGGCTATTTCCGGCTCGGAACCCCCGGGTTCGAATTCAACACCAACCGCACGATCTTCGACGTCGCGCGCAATCCCGCTGGCGAACCCCTGCCCGGCGCGGCACTGGCCTTTTTCCTCGATGGCGTGAAATCGTTCGGCGCGCGTGACACGATTCCGATCGCGTTCGCCGATGCGATCGCGCGGCTCCGTGCCAATCCGGCGCTTGCCAACGACCCCAATTTCGGCTTTGCCAATGGTGCCGGCTGCATCAACTCGGCGACCAACCCGGGCTATGTCTGTCGTGCGGACGGAAATTTTACCTACAATTTCGTCGCGCATACGATCAACAATCAGGCGTCGAAAATTCGCACCGACTTTATCGATTGGCGCGCGCGGGTGGAGTATGACTTGAGTGACGACAACCTCGTCTATGGCGTGGTCTCGAGCGGGCATAAGGCCGCCAGCTTCAACGACAATCTCGGGTCGCTCGGGCCGGCACCGTTCTTCCGTCCCGAAAAAGTCACGTTGTTCGAATTGGGCACCAAGAACGAATTCACTGTCGGGGGGCGCAAGGCGGTGCTCAATCTCTCGGCGTTCTACAACGACTATAAGGATCAGCAGCTAACCGCGCTGCTCGGCGTCACCTCGATCGTCGCGCAACTGCGCGTCGATCCGAATGACCCGAACAGCCCGTTGGTCAACGTCACCGGGCCGCAGAACGTGCCCAACGGCTTCGCCCAGAACCAGGTCGTCGCCTTTACCTATAACGCAGCCAACAGTGAGACGTACGGCGTCCAGGGCAGCGGATCGATCATCCTGCCAGGCCGGTTCAAACTGGGTGCCGATTTCCTGTGGCTGGAAGGGCGCATCAAGAATGCCGCGCCGGTGCAGGATTTCCGTTTTCAAGCAGATGTTGCTGGCGGCACCGACTCGCAAGCGCGGCCGATCGCCGGACGGCGTCTGCCCTACACGCCGCGCTTTCAGCTCAATGCCTCGCTTGCCAAGGTCATTCCCGTGGGCGGTTCGTTCGGCGGCTCTTTCGACGGGCTGATCAGCGTATCGTGGCGCGCGTCGAGCTTCGCGACGATCTTCAACTCGATCGACTTCAATCCTCCGGCAGCTGGTCCGCGTGAGTCGCTCAACGACCGCATCCCGTCATATTATCTGGTCAACATGGCGGTCGGCTACACGCACGGCAATTTCCGGGTCGAGGCATATGTGAACAACCTGTTCGACAACACCGTCGCCGCCGGGCTGCTGGTCAACCAGTTTAACAATACGCGCTTCTTCACGAACCCGCGGCTCGCCGGTGGGCGCGTGCGGATCACGTTCTGAGGGTGCGGGGGCGGCCGGTCGCGGTCGTCCCCACCTGCGGTTAGCCAGACTTTTCGGAGGTATGTGATGGCGAAAATCCTTGGCCTTTCCTCGCTCGCCGTTCTCGTCCTCGCCGCGTCGATGACGCCCGGAGCACGCGCCGAAACGCTGATCCCGCCCGACTATAAGCTCGTCTGGGCGGATGAGTTCGCGGTCGACGGGCTGCCCGATGATAACAAATGGGCCTATGACACGGACCATAACCGCGCCGGGTGGTTCAACAATGAGAAGCAATATTATGCCGATCACCGCGCCGAGAATGCGCGGGTGGAGAAGGGCAGTCTGATCATCGAAGCCCGCGCCGACGCGGATGCGATCAGCACGCTGCCCGATTGGGGCAAGCAGCGCTACAGTTCGGCGCGGCTACGGACACTCGGCAAGGCGAGCTGGACATATGGCGCGGTCGAAGTCCGCGCGAAGCTGCCGTGCGGCGTCGGGAGCTGGCCGGCGATCTGGATGCTGTCCGACGACAAAACGATTCCGTGGCCCGACAGTGGCGAGATCGACATCATGGAGCATGTCGGCTTCGATCCCGGCAAAGTCCATTTCTCGCTCCACACCAAGGCCGCGAATTTCATCCAGCATACCGAAAAGACCGCGTTCAAATCGGTCCCGACGGCGTGCACCGAAATGCATCGCTATCACCTGTCGTGGACCCCAAACCTGATCGTGATGGGGGTCGATGACGCGCGCGGCTTCAGCTTCAAGCGGCCGAGCACGAAGCGGTCGGAATGGCCGTTCGACGGGCCGTTCCACATCCTGCTCAATCTCGCGATCGGCGGCGATTGGGGTGGCCAGAACGGTATCGACGACGACGCATTTCCGCAGCGGATGGAGGTCGATTATGTCCGCGTGTATCAGAAATCGGGGTCGTAATGCGTAAGGCAACACTGGTTCGGCGGCTCCCGCTGCTCGCGCTCTGCGGCATTCTGACAGTGGGGAGCGCGGCACCGCCGTCGCCGAACGCAATTGCTCCCAGCGCAGCGCAGACAGCGCCATCCGATCTCGATGCAAGGGCCGAGGCGATCCTCGCGGGCATGTCGCTCGATCAGAAGATCGCGCAAGTCATCATGCCCGACACCGCCAGCTTCAGCGCCGCCGACATGGCGCAGTATCGCTTCGGCAGCTATCTGAGCGGTGGCAATTCGGGGCCGGGCGGAGACGAGCGCGCGCCGCCCGCACGCTGGCTCGCGCTGGCCGACGCCAATTGGGACGCGGCGATGGCAGCGCGCGCCGACGGTCGCACCCCGATCCCGACGCTGTGGGCGGTCGATGCGCTGCACGGCCACAACAACATCGTCGGCGCAACGCTGTTCCCGCATAACATCGGATTGGGCGCGACGCGCGATCCGGAGTTGGTGCGCGCGATTGGCGCCGCGACCGCCGCCGAAATCGCGGTCACCGGCATCGACTGGACCTTCGCGCCGACGCTCGCGGTGGTGCGCGATCCGCGTTGGGGCCGGACGTACGAAAGCTATGGCGAACGGCCCGATGTCGTCGCGTCGATGGCGGGGGCGATGGTCGAAGGGTTGCAAGGCACGCCCGGAACGCCCGGCTTTCTCGGCCCCGATAAGGTGATCGCGACGGCCAAGCATTTCCTGGGCGATGGCGGCACCGGCGGCAAGGACCAGGGCAATACCGTCGCGTCGGAGGCCGATCTGCGCCGCATTCACGCAGCAGGCTATATCCCGGCAATCGCGGCGGACGTGCAAACGGTGATGGCGTCCTTCTCCAGCGTCAACGGCGTGAAGCAGCACGGCGATAAAGCGCATTTGACCGATTTTCTGCGCGGGCCGGTCGGGCCCAAGGGGCTTGGCTTCAACGGGTTGGTCGTCGGCGATTGGAATGGACACGGTCAGGTGCCGGGCTGCTCGGTCGAGAGCTGTGCTGCATCGTTCAACGCCGGGCTCGATATCTTCATGGTGCCCGAAGCGTGGAAAGCGCTGCTCGCATCGACCACGGCGCAGGTGAAGTCGAGCGAGATCAGCATGGCCCGGCTCGATGAGGCGGTGCGGCGGATCCTGCGCGTGAAACTGGCGGCGGGTGTGTTCGAGAAAGGCCGCCCATCGTCGCGCCCGCTGGCGGGGAAGGTTGAGCTGCTGGCCAGCGCCGAGCACCGCACGCTGGCGCGTCGCGCGGTGCGGGAATCGCTTGTTCTGCTGAAAAACAACGGCAATCTGCTGCCGCTCAAGCCAGCGCAGCGCGTGCTGGTGGCGGGCGATGGCGCAGATAACATTGCGATGCAGGCGGGCGGCTGGACGATCAGCTGGCAGGGCGGTGGCGATCTGACCAGGTCCGATTTCCCGCGCGCGCAGTCGATCTATGACGGCATCGCGGAAACAGTTCGTGCGGCAGGAGGAACTGCGATGCTGTCGAGCGACGGCAGCTTCACCGCCAAGCCCGACGTTGCGATCGTGGTGTTCGGCGAGAAACCCTATGCTGAGTTCATGGGCGACGTGGATACGCTCGAATTCCACGACGATTACAAAAGCTACAAGACGATGCAGCGGTTACGCGCGGCGGGCGTGCCGGTGGTGGCCGTCTTCCTTTCCGGGCGCCCGATGTGGGTCAATCCTGAGATCAATGCCGCCGATGCCTTTGTCGCGGCGTTCCTGCCGGGGGGCGAGGGCGGTGGCATCGCCGACATGCTGTTCGCCAAGCCCGATGGCGGGGTCGCGCACGATTTCCGGGGCACATTATCCTTCACTTGGCCGAACGGACCGATGCCGCCAAAGCTCGACACGCCGCGCGACCCGGGCACGCTGTTCCCGTTCGGCTATGGCTTGCGCTTTGCCGACCACACTTTGGTGGGGCCGCTTCGCGAAACCGCACCTGCCGGTCAAATTATCAGCTCACGGATCGCCGTGCTTGGCCGGACCGGGTTGCCCGCCGGATGGAACATGTCGCTGGCCGACGCGGGCGCGCCGCCGGTTCCGATCAGCAGCAATGCCGGGCAAAGCCCATCGGGCGCGCTGGTGCTGCGCGGGCTCGATCGTGACCGGCAGGAGGATGCCAGGCTGGCGATTTGGCGCGGCGGGACGATGGCGCGGGTCGCGGTCAGTGCTCCCCGCTTGCTCGACATGTCAGGGCCGGGGCAAGCGCTGGTGATCGATCTGCGCGTCGTTGCCAAGCCGACGGGCAAGGTGACGATTGGCGTGAAGCCAGTTGCGGCTGGTGGCAAGGCCTCCGATGCGCTGCTGGTCGATGCTACTGCGCTGCTATCCGGCGGCGTCGGCACGTGGCGGACGGTCTCGATCCCGTTGCGGTGCCTCGGATCGCGCACCGCGTTGCGCGCGGTCGACACGCCGTTCGTGATCGAGACGGCGGGTCGCCTTTCACTGGCGATGTCAGACATTCGCATCGCGCCGACGACGGGCAGGACGGTGCAATGCCCGAGGAAAGCGCGCTGAACACGCCTTGAGCTGAAAAGCGGATTGCTGGATAAGCTGAGCGATATCGACTGCGCCGACAGGATTTTTTAGAACGCAATGGCCAAACGAGGCGCAATGACGATCGAGGACGTGGCGCTGGCCGCTGGCGTTTCGCGCCAGACCGTCTCGCGCGTGCTCAACAATGGGCCGAGCGTGCGGCCCGTGGTGCGCGAACGCATTCGCGCGGCGATCGAGGAACTGGGCTATGTCCCCAGCCTCGCCGCGCGCCGCATGGGCAGCGGCAAATCCTTCCTGATCCTGGCGATAAACGACCGCGCCCGCACGATCGAGAATTGGAGCGCGGGGCGTGGCAATGACTGGGTCGATCAGATGCTGCACGGCGGGATGCTGACCTGCGAATCGCTCGGCTATCACTTGCTCTTCGAACTGGTCGATACCGATCCGGCCAAAGCAATCAAAGCGCTGGACGGCGCGCTGTCATCGTTGCGCCCTGATGGCGTGATCCTGACCCCGCCGCACAGCGAGAACGCGGCGCTCACGGCCCTGCTGACCAAGCGCGGAATCCCCTTTGGTCGGATGGGATCGTCCTCGCGCCACGACGATGGCATCAATGTGTTCATGAGCGATCACGCCGCCGCTGTGGCGGCGGTCGAGCATTTGGTCGCGCTGGATCACCGCCGCATCGCCTTCATCTCGGGAAGCGCGCAATATGCCGTCTCGGACGCGCGCGAGCGTGGCTATGTCGACGGTCTCGCGGCGGCGGGCCTGTCGGTTGCAGACGGTTATATCCAGCACGGCGATTTTTCGTTTGTATCGGGTGCGCAGGCGATGGAGCGGATCCTCGCACTGCCGGAGCTTCCGACGGCAGTGATCGCCAGCAACGACGAGATGGCCTTTGCGGTGCTGCACGTCGCCGCCGATGCCGGAATCGCAGTGCCGGGCGCGCTGTCGGTGTTCAGCTTCGACGACACGCCGGGGGTGCGGTTCAGCATGCCGCCGCTGACCGCGATCCGTCAGCCGATCTCGGCGCTTGCCGCCGCGCTGTGTACCAAGCTGATCCGCGCGAGCGCGGGCGATACGCTGAACGGCGATTACATCCTGCCGTTCGAGCTGATCGAGCGGCAGAGTACTGCGCGCTGCGCGGCATAGGCCCCGCGCGCGGCGGCGCGTCCAGTGCCTTCGGTCTTTGCTATGTGCTGGCGATGTTCGGTGCCTTTGCGGCGTTCGTGCCGCTGTTCGCGCTGACCCTGCCGCAGAAGATCGCGACGGTCCCCGGCCTAGGCGGCCGCCGCGCGGTGGAGGCGCTCAGCTGGATCTTGGTGGCGGGCAGTGTCGCGGCGGGCGGGGGCAACATCGTGGCGGGCGCGATCAGCGACGCTCTCTTTCGCCGGACCCGAAGCCGCCGGCGCATGATCGCGGCCGGGGTGGTCGCGGTGGTAGCGGGGCTCGCCACAGTGGCGGTGGCGCGCTCGTTCGCGGAACTCGTGCTGGCGATCGTGGCGTTCCAGCTCGCGCTCAACGTGTTGCTGTCGCCGCTGGTTGCGCTGATGGTCGACTATGTCCCGGATGAGCGAAAGGGGCGGATGGCGGGGTGGCTCGGTCTGGCGCTGCCGTTCGGATCGGTGATGGTGACGCTGTTGGCCATGTTCGCCCCGGTGAGCGCAGGCAGCAACCCGATCGTGTCGCTCTTTATCACCATGCTCGTTGTGCTCGTGCTGACCGCACCGCTGGTCGTTCTCTGGCCGGTGCCTGCGCTGGTCTCAATCGAGCTGGACCCACCAGATGCTATCGCTGTTTCCGGTCAACGGGAGCGCCGCGCGCTCATCGCGGATTTCATGCTGGTGTGGACCGCGCGGCTGTTGGTGCAGTTCGCGGCGGCGGCAATCCTGCCCTATCTCTATTTCTACGTGGCCAATGTCCTGCGGCCCCCCGGAGGTGCCGCGGCGATCGGTCCGGCAGTCGGCGCATTGGCCTTTGCCTTCGCGGTGATGTCGATGGCAGGCGCGATCGGAATCGGATGGATATCGGATCGACTTGGGCACCGCCGCGCGCCGTTGGCCATGGCGGCAATGCTGGTTGCGATCTGCATGGCGACCCTATCGATCGCGCCGGTCTGGCCGCTGACCGTCATGGCCTATGGCTGCTTCGCCGCAGGTCTGGCCGGTTTTCTGGCGATCGACAGCGCGCTGGTGGCGCAGCTTGTCGCCGCCAATCCGCGTCGCGCGACGTTGCTTGGCGTGATGAACCTAACCAACACGCTGCCGTCGATCCTCGCACCGGCGATGGCCTTGGCGGTGATCGGCGCGCAGGGGGAAACGATACGAATGGTCCTCGTGCTGCAAGCAGCGGCGGTCGGCGCAGTCGTTGCCGCGCTGTGCGCCAGTCGAATCCGCACGCTGCGCTAACGCCGCAACCGCGCGATCACGCCACCGCCGACATCGGCCCCGCGATCATGGCCATCACGGCGCTGCCCTCGATCGGACGGCTGAACAGATAACCCTGGATGCTGCTGCAGCCCTGACCACGTAGCTCGGCGAGCTGCTCGGAATCTTCGACGCCTTCGGCGGTCGTCTCCATGTGCAGCGCATTCGCCAGATCGACGATCGCGCGAACGATCGCGGCCGAACTGTCGTCATGCGCCACCGAATCGACAAAGCTCTTGTCGATCTTGATCTTGTCGAAAGGGAAGCTGCGCAGATAGCTGAGCGAGGAGTAGCCGGTTCCGAAATCGTCCAGCGCCACCCGCACGCCCATCGCTCGCAATTGGTGCAGCAAGGTGAGAACGCTGGACTCGCCTTCCAAGAAAACGGACTCGGTGATTTCGACCTCGAGCCGGTTTGGTGCCAGGCCGCTGCGCGACAGCGCCTGGAAAATGACGTTCTGAAACCCAGAATTGCGGAATTGCAGCGGCGAGACATTGACGGCGATGCGGACGTGATCGGGCCACGCAGTCGCCTGTCGGCACGCCTCCTGCATTACCCAATCGCCGATCGCGATGATCAGGCCGGTGTCTTCTGCTACCGAGATGAAGTCGATCGGCGGGACGTTGCCGCGTTTCGGATGTTCCCAGCGCAGCAATGCTTCGAAGCCGCCGATGCGATCTTTCTTCAAATCGAAGATCGGCTGGAAATTGAGCCTAAACTGCCCGCCGTGCAGTGCTTCGCGCAAATCGAGTTCGAGCTGGCGGCGTTTGCGTGCGGCGGCGTCGAGCGCAGGTTCGAAGAAGCGGAACACGCCGCGCCCATCCTGCTTTCCGAGGTACAGTGCGAGATCGGCATTCTTCAGCAGGGTGTCGGCATCTGCGCCATCGCCGGGCCCAACTGCGATACCGATACTGGCGCCGGTGGCGACCTGATGACCATCGACTTGCAGCGGATGATAGAGCTGATCGAGGATCGCTTGCGC
Organism: Sphingomonas sp. HMP6; assembly: GCF_013374095.1. NCBI lineage: Bacteria > Pseudomonadati > Pseudomonadota > Alphaproteobacteria > Sphingomonadales > Sphingomonadaceae > Sphingomonas > Sphingomonas sp. HMP6. The sequence continues at coordinate 847,860 of NZ_AP022672.1, forward strand.
CAAAGCGCGCGGCCGATCCGGATCGCCGCGATGATCGAGGATGATCGCGAATTCGTCGCCGCCGAGCCGGCTGACGACGCCGTCCGGCGCCAGCCCGCTGAGTATTTCGCCAACCCGGCGCAGCAGGACATCGCCGACCGGATGGCCGAGCGTGTCGTTCACGCCCTTGAAGCCATCGAGATCAAGGCACAGGATCGCCACGCTCTCGCCCCGCTTGCTCGCCCGCGCGAGCCCCGCATCGAGCTGCTCGCGGAAGTAGGTGCGATTGGGCAGGCCGGTTAGAGAATCGTGGAACGCCAGATGCGTGATTCGGTGTTCGCGCTCCACGATCCCGGCCGACATCAGGTTGAAACTGTGGGCCAGCCGCCCGACTTCATCGTCGCTCTGTACGATCAATTCGGTGCGGTTGCCCTCCTCCAGCGCACGCGCGGCGGCATCGAGCGCGGCGATCGGACGAGCGATGCCGTTGGCCAGGCGACGACTGCCGAGCAGCACCAGGATCAGCCCGATGACGCCGGCAAGCGTGATGCCGATCTGCATCGTACGATAGGGTGCCATTGCCGCAGTCCAGGGATAGCTGAGCAGCAGCACCGCCTCGGCCTTGCCGGTGGGCCCGGCCAGCGGCTTGGCAAGCGCGAACGCCCAGCCGCCGGGCAGGAGGAGCGCGCTTGGTGCGCGCTCGCCTGCGATGGCACGCGCGACGAAAACATCCAGTGCGGCATCGCCGCGCGTCCGCCCACCGCCCCCGTGCCACTGCGCGGCACCGCGGTGTTGCAGGATCGCGGCGGTCAGCGGAATTGCCGAGAGGCGCTGTAACGCCGTCATTTCACCCGCGTCGAGCGGGATCGCGAAGATAACCCAACCGATTTCCATCGGGGCTAGGACCGGCGACACGATCAGGCGAAAGACGCCCTTCTTCGTGGCGATTACCGCATCGCGCCGGCCGCTCGCCAGCGTGGTGGGTACCGTCGCGACCGCATGGCGCAGCTCCGGCAGGCCGTTTCCGATGATGTCGCCCGCAGAATCGACGAAGAACGTCTGCGCGACGTCGGCCCGCGCTGACAGATTGGCGAGCGCGGATTCGATCGTCGGCCGATCGCCGCTCGCTATCGCGGAGCGGAAGCCGAAGTCGCGCGCGAGAACCGACGCGCTGTCGCCGAGCGATCGTGCCCGCAGCGCCCAGATCCGATCATAGACGCTGCCGCTCGCGCTCAACTCCGCCTGGACGGTGTCGCGGGCATTTTTCCAGATCACGATCTGGGAAATACCCGCGATGCTTAGCAGGCACAGTGCGAACAGCATGCCGTACAGAACGACCAGGCGCGTGCTTAGCTGCCGAAATCGCCAGGCGGGCAGGGACGAGCGCAACCGGTTTAGAGGCGCCATGTCAACGACCACGGATCGTGTAGGTGGTGCTGTATCCGGTCGCGCTTACGGTCGCGGGTTGCGACAGCATATTATCGGGGGTGCGGATGGTGGGGTGCCAGATCCGCACCGACGCCGCGCCTGCGGGCACGCCGGTGATCGCCGCACGACCGTTGGCGTCGGTCTGCATCGCATAAGGTGTGTCGACCACGAGCACGAAGCCGCTCATCGCGTCATGGATATTGCAGCCGAGCGCCACCACGCCGGCCTTGTCGAACACGACCGATCGCGTTTCCTCTTTGCCGTAGAGTTTCAGGTCGAACCGTTTGGGCTTCGAGAAGGAATAGACATGGTGCCGCACCTTGTCGCGGTTCGGGAAGGTGACCGTTGAGCCGACCGGAACGATCAGTACGTGCGGTGCGAAGGTGATGTTCTTCTGCGCCATTTCATAGGCGTAATCGAATTTAATGGGGCCTGCGGGTTTGCGGGCGGCATCGATGAGGACGACTGCACCAGCCAGCGGCTTGCCATCGCTGCTACGGACCTCGACCGTGACGGTCGCTGCGCCTGCCATGTCAGGAATGAAAGATGCTGCCGAGATGGCCAGAACGAACGAGCAAAACATACGCATCGGGTGGCAATAGCCGCGATTGGTAACGGATTGGTGATACGCAGCTTTACTGAAAAATAACGATGATTTCGTAACGGTTTCCGGCGGTGATCGGTGGTGCCGCGGGTGAGGTTCGGGATGACGCGTTTTCTTTGCCATGTGCTGTTCGCGATGATCGGAATGGCCTTGGTTACCCCGGCAACCGCACGGGAGCTCCGTCAAGGCGGCAAACTCTTGCTGACGGGCGGCGTATCGACGGTCGAGGGGTCGGCGGGTGGCGGTCTTGCCACTTGGTCGCTGATCGCCGGCAACGAAACCGATGCAGGGATCGGCGGGACGGCGCACGCCACCATCGTCGCGCTGCCGGACTTCGACCTGAGGAGCGTCGGCGGCGCGGTCGGCATCCGGAACCGGGTCGAACTCTCTTACGCGCATCAGGTGTTCAACACGCGCCAAGCGGGCGCAGCGCTCGGTCTCGGGCGCAATTTCAAATTCGCGCAGGACGTGTTCGGCGTGAAAGTCCGGATGGTCGGCGATGCCGTGTACGATCAGGACAAAGTGCTGCCGCAAATTTCGGTCGGCGTGCAGTATCGCCGCGCCGACAAGGCCGCGGTCATTGCCGCGGTTGGGGGCAAGCATGCGCAAGGCACCGACTTTTACCTGTCCGCCGCCAAAGTGGTGCTATCGAAGAGCCTCGTGCTCGGCGGTACGGTGCGCTTCACCAAGGCCAATCAGTTCGGCCTGCTCGGCTTCGGCGGGGATAAAAGCGACCGATATCACGCGGAGTTCGAGGGATCGGCCGGCGTGCTGGTTTCGCGTCGGCTCCTGATCGGCGCGGAACTCCGTACCAAGCCCGACAATCTCGGCTTCGCGCGCGAGCAAAAGGCGTATGATGCGTTCGCTGCGTGGCAATTTCATCGCCATCTGACCGTCACCGCCGCTTATACCGACCTGGGCGACATCGCCACGTTCAAGCGTCAGCGCGGCGGATTTCTGTCAGTCCAGGCAAGCTTCTGATCGAAGGCCATCCCATGCTTATCTTTGCCCTCGCGCTCGCCCTTGCGCTCCAAACCGTTCCGCCGGGCGAGGACCCGGTCGACCCCTATCCGCAAAGCAACAGCAATGCCGGTGCCATCCCGTTCAAGGGCAACGCCATGCTGGAAGCGTTTCACGGCAAGGCCGGGATCGACCGGATCGCCGATGGTCTCGTCAACCGGATCAAGGCCGACACCCGGATCGCCGACATTCTGAAGGGCCAGGATGAGGTCCGTCTGCGCCGGCTACTCAAAGAGCAGTTCTGCTACATTCTGAACGGCGGCTGCGACTATAGCGGGCGCACGATGAAGGCGGGGCATAAGGATCTTGGTCTGCAGACCGCCGACGTCGGGGCGTTGGTCGAGGATCTGCAAGCCGCGATGCGCACCGAACGTGTCGCCTTCTTCGCCCAAAACCGCTTCTTGGCGAAGCTGGCACCGATGAAGCGCGACGCTGTCGAGCGATAACCACTCGGGTCGCCGTCCGCCGGGAAAGTCCGGCGCGGCCGTTATGCAGGCGACCTCCCCGTATTGAGCTGCCTAGGACCAACGCCGATGTCATATTCGCGTCGATGCCAGGCGGCAGATACCGCCCCAACGTCCAGCGGGAACACGTAAAAACGCGCGCGATGCGATTCCCAGCACACCCTATTGACCAAGATCAAAGGGTGGCCGTGGAAGCCCGCCGATAGCGGTCCGGTTCAACGGGAAGGAACCGGGATGGAATCGATAGTAGCGCGGGCAGGATTCTGGCTGATTGTGGCCTTTTTCACTGCAGCCTGTGCGAGTCTTGCGGCGGATCGGGGATACGGCGTTCACATGTCGATCGCCGCGATATCGGCGCTGATCGTCGCCTTCGTGACGATGCGGCAGGCCGGAAAAGACCCGCGCACGCCGGACAGCAGCCGCTACTATGACGAGGTTATCCGCTGGGGCGTCATCGCCACGGTGTTCTGGGGCATTGCGGGGTTCGCCGTCGGCCTGTTCATCGCGCTGCAGCTCACTTTCCCGCTGCTCAACTTTCCGACCGAGTTCACCACCTTCGGGCGGCTCCGGCCGTTGCACACGTCGGCGGTGATCTTCGCGTTCGGCGGCAATGCGCTGCTGTGCTCGAGCTTCTACATTGTCCAGCGGACCTGCCGCGCGCGGCTGTTCGCGCCCGCGCTCGCGCGCTTCGTTTTCTGGGGATATCAGCTGTTCATCGTGCTGGCCGCGACCGGCTATCTGATGGGCGTGACCGAGGGGCGCGAATATGCCGAGCCCGAATGGTATGTCGACATCTGGCTGACGATCGTGTGGGTCAGCTACCTCGTGGTCTTCGCAGGCACGATCCTGAAGCGCAGCGAACCGCATATCTACGTCGCCAACTGGTTCTTCCTCGCCTTCATCATCACCGTCGCGATGCTGCATCTGGTCAACAATCTGACCGTGCCGGTCTCGTTCCTCGGTTCCAAATCCTATTCGGCCTTCTCGGGCGTGCAAGATGCGCTGACGCAGTGGTGGTACGGCCACAATGCGGTCGGATTTTTCCTGACTGCCGGCTTCCTGGGGATGATGTATTACTTCGTCCCAAAGCAGGCCGAACGCCCGGTCTACAGCTACCGCCTGTCGATCATCCACTTCTGGTCGCTGATCTTCCTCTACATCTGGGCGGGGCCGCACCATCTGCATTACACCGCGCTGCCCGACTGGGCGCAGACGCTGGGCATGGTGTTCTCGATCATGCTGTGGATGCCGAGCTGGGGCGGCATGATCAACGGGCTGATGACGCTCAACGGCGCATGGGACAAGGTTCGCACCGATCCGATCATTCGCATGATGGTGGCGAGCCTCGCCTTCTACGGGATGAGTACCTTCGAAGGGCCGATGATGTCGATCAAGACGGTCAATTCGCTCTCGCATTATACCAACTGGACGATCGGCCATGTCCATTCCGGCGCGCTGGGATGGAACGGGATGATCACCTTCGCCGCGCTCTATTACATGACGCCGCGGTTGTGGGGTCGCACGCGGCTCTACTCGCTCCGGATGGTCAATTGGCACTTCTGGTGCGCGACGCTGGGGATCGTGTTCTACGCCTCCTCGATGTGGGTCGCGGGCATCACCCAGGGGCTGATGTGGCGCGAATATGGGGCGGACGGCTACCTCGTCTACTCCTTCGCCGAGGCGGTCCAGGCGATGCACCCTTATTACCTGATCCGTGCGATCGGCGGGGGGCTCTATCTGGCGGGCGCCGTGATCATGGTCGTCAACATCTGGATGACCATCGCGGGCAAGCTGCGCACCGAGGCACCGCTCACCGAAACACCGTTCGACGCCCAGCGGGATCACCCGCTGACCCCGGCATCGACCCTAGCTGCCGCCAAGTAAGGAGGACCGGACCATGGCCAAATCATTCCTCCATCGCCACACCCGCATCGAGCGGAACGTCACGTTGCTCGGCGCACTGTCGCTCGTCGTGGTTGCGATCGGCGGCATCGTCGAAATCGCGCCCTTGTTCTGGATCCAGTCGACGGTTCAGAAGGTCGAGGGCGTCCGGCCCTATACCCCTCTCGAACTGGCCGGACGCGACATCTATGTCCGCGAGGGCTGCTATGGCTGTCACAGCCAGATGATCCGCCCGTTCCGCGACGAAGTGGAGCGCTACGGCCATTACAGCCTGGCGGCGGAGAGCATGTACGACCACCCCTTCCAATGGGGATCGGAGCGGACCGGGCCTGATCTGGCGCGCGTCGGTGGCCGCTATTCGGACGAATGGCACGTCCAGCATTTGACGGATCCGCGCTCGGTGGTGCCCGAGTCGATCATGCCGCAGTACGCCTTCCTCGCCGAGCGCGAGCTGAAGGGCGAGCCGATGGCGCAGCATCTGGTGGCGCTCAGCCGGGTTGGCGTTCCCTATTCGGCCGAGGACATCAAGCAAGCCGCCGCCGATTTCGAAACGCAGGCGGGCGGCGAAGGCGACACTGCCGGGCTGCTTAAGCGCTACCCCAAGGCGCAATCGCGCGATTATGACGGTGACCCGTCGCGCGTGACCGAGATGGATGCGCTGGTCGCCTATCTGCAGGTGCTGGGCACGCAAGTCGATTTCAAGGCGGCCAAGGCACAGGAGCGCGTGAAATGAGCTATGACGCGCTACGCCACTTTGCCGACAGTTGGGGCTTGGTCGCAATGACCGTGATGTTCCTGACCTTCATCGGCTGGACCTTCCTGCCCGGCGCCCGCGACGCGCATTCCCGCGCCGCCACCATGATCCTGGAAGACGAGGATGAAACCAATGGCTGAGCATGATCAGCGGATCGACGCCGCCACCGGCACCGGCTTTGTCGGGCATGAATGGGACGGGATCGAGGAACTCGACACGCCGATGCCGCGCTGGTGGCTGTACATTCTGTACGGCACGATCGTTTTCGCGATCGTCTATGTCGTGCTCTTTCCCGCAATCCCGACGCCGTCGGGCGGCAGCCCGGGGACGCTAGGCTGGTCGAGCCACGGCCAGCTGGCCAGCGAAATGCGTGCCGATGCCCAGCAGAAGGGCCCGATCCTGGCGGCGATTGCCCAGACGCCGATCGAGCAGCTCGCCGCCAACCCCAAGCTGCTGCACGCCGCGGAAGAAGGTGGGCGCGCCGCGTTCAAGGTCAATTGCGTCCAGTGTCACGGCGCGGGTGCGGCCGGCAGCGCGGGTTATCCCAATCTGAACGACGATGACTGGTTGTGGGGCGGTGACCCCGCCACGCTGCAGCAGACGCTCACCCACGGTATACGGCAGCCGGGCGACGATGCGACGCGCATGTCGCAAATGCCCGCCTTCGGCAAGGACGGCATCCTCACCGCGGCGCAGATTCAGGACGTCGTTTCCTATGTCCGTACGCTCTCCCGCCAGGAGGCGATGAACGCGGCGGCGGGCCGTGGGCAGTCGCTGTTCACCAACAATTGCGCAGTATGCCACGGCGATACTGGGAAGGGCGGGCGGACGGTCGGTGCGCCCAATTTGACCGATGGCATCTGGCTCTATGGTGGCGACCGCGCGACGTTGACGCGGACGATCACCAATGCGCGCTATGGCATCATGCCGGCATGGAACACGCGGCTCGACCCGGTCACGATCAAGATGCTCGCGACCTACGTCCATTCGCTGGGCGGTGGCGAAAAGCCTCCGACCCCCACGGCTCCGGCGGTAGCGGCCAATGTCGGATCCAAATGATCTCGTCCATCAGGAGCCATTCTTCGAGGCGCGCCGCAAGATCTTTCCGAAGGCGGTGCACGGCAGCTATCGGCGCCTGAAATGGGCGATCATGGCGATCACGCTGACGATCTATTACATCACGCCGTGGATCAGGTGGGACCGGGGTCCCTATGCCCCGCACCAGGCGGCGTTGATCGATATCGCGCACCGCCGCTTCTATCTGTTCTCGATCGAAATCTGGCCGCACGAATTCTATTACGTGGCGGGGATGCTCATCATGGCGGGGATCGGCCTGTTCCTCGTCACCTCGGCGGTGGGGCGCGCGTGGTGTGGCTATGCTTGCCCGCAGACTGTCTGGACCGACCTGTTCGTCCATGTCGAGCGGCTGATCGACGGGGACCGCAACGCGCAGTTTCGCCTGGCGAATGCGCCCTGGGGTCCGGCCAAGATCGGCCGCCGCGTGGTCAAGCACGCAATCTGGCTGCTGATCGCCGCGGCGACGGGGGGTGCGTGGATCTTCTACTTCGCCGATGCGCCGACGCTCGTGCGCCAATTGGTGGACGGCAGTGCGCCCTTCGTCGCCTATGCCACGATCGGCGTGCTCACCTTCACCACCTATACGCTGGGCGGGCTGATGCGCGAGCAGGTGTGCATCTACATGTGCCCGTGGCCGCGCATTCAGGCGGCCATGATGGACGAGCAATCGCTGGCGGTGACCTATAAATACTGGCGCGGCGAGCCGCGCACGCGCGGGCTGAAGCGGACGAATGACCTAGTCGAACTCGCGACCGAACCGCAGGCGCGGATCGGCGATTGTATCGATTGCAACGCCTGCGTCGCCGCCTGTCCGACGGGAATCGACATTCGCGAGGGGTCGCAAATCGGGTGCATCACGTGCGGGCTGTGTATCGATGCCTGCGACGACATCATGGTCAAGCTCGACCGTCCGACCCGGCTGATCGGCTATACGACCGAGGCCGACGCCAGCATCGCCGACACGGGCGGCACGCCGCATAGCGCGATCAAGCGCTTGCTCAGGCCGCGCACGCTGATCTATTTCTGCGTGTGGGGCGGCATCGGGTTGGGCATGCTGTTTGCACTTGGTAATCGTACGCGGATCGATCTCTCGGTCGAGCATGGCCGCAATCCGCAATGGGTGCGGCTGTCGGACGGGGCGGTGCGCAACAGCTACCTCGTCAAGGTGCGTAACATGGAAGCGCGGCCGCGTGACGTCGAAATTGCCATCGCCCACTTGCCGGGCGCCGTGCTGTGGGACGACGACGGCGAACGCCAGCGCGCGAGACAGGCGATCCGCCTGCATGTCGATGCCGACCAGGTGCGGCCGATTCAGCTTTTCGTCGCCGCGCCCGCCGCCGGCCCCGAACATGCCGACGTCACCTTCAGCGTCCGTGCGCTCGACGCCGAAGGCGGCAGCGCAGCCGACGTGACGCGTTTCGATCGTCCCGAAACCGAGGAGCATGAGCAATGACCCGTCGCTTTACCGGGCGGCACATGCTGTTGACGATGATCGCCTTTTTCGGCCTGATCATCGCGGTCAACGTGACGATGGCACGCTATGCCAGCGGTACGTTTGGCGGCGTGGTGGTCGAGAACAGCTATGTCGCGAGCCAGCGCTTCAACGGATGGCTGGCGGCGGCGCGTGCGCAGGATCGGTTGGGCTGGCATGTCGTGCCGACGGTGGATGCAGGCGGACGGCTGCACATCGTGGCGACTGGCGCGGATGGGGCGGTGGTGCTTGGCCGCATGACCGTGACGGCCCGCCATCCGCTCGGGCGCTTGCCCGATCAGACGATCCGGATGGTGCCGGGTGCGGGCGGCTATGTCGCCGATCGCCCGCTGCCGACCGGGCGCTGGCTGCTGCGGATCGATCTGCAAGCGGGCGGCCATGACGCACATTTCGAGGATGCGGTGCGGACATGAATGCGATCAGCCAGATCAGTCCTGCTGACGCGATGACGGAATCGCGCTTTGCGATCGAGGGGATGCATTGCGCGGGGTGCATCGCGCGGATCGAGGGGGCGGTGGGCAGGCTCGCGGGCGTTGCCACCGCGCGCGTCAATTTCGGCGCGCATCTGGTGGTGGTGCAACACGAATCGGACCTCGCCACCGACACGATCCGCGAGACGATTGAGGCGCTTGGTTTTCCCGCGCACGTGATGCGCGAGCGTGAGGTCGCGACCGTGCAGGATGAGAGCCGCGCATTGATGAAGGCGCTCGCGGTCGCGGGCTTCGCGGCGATGAACGTAATGCTGCTCTCGGTCGGGATCTGGTCGGGCGCGGAAGGGGCGACGCGCGATCTGTTTCACTGGCTGTCGGCGCTGATCGCGCTCCCGGCCATCGCCTATGCCGGCCGTCCCTTCTTCACCAGCGCCTGGCGCGTGCTGAAGCGCGGCCACACTAATATGGACGTGCCGATCACGATCGGCGTGATCCTCACCAGTGCGATGAGCCTGTACGAGACCGCAACCGGCGGCGAACATGCCTATTTCGACGGCGCGATCATGCTGCTGTTCTTCCTGCTCGCCGGGCGTTTCCTCGACAGCATGATGCGCGCGCGGGCGGCAGACGGCGTGGCGGCGCTGCTCGAACGCGTGCCTGCCGAGGTGCAAGTGTTGCGCCCCGACGGCTCGACCGAAATGCGCGCGGCGGCGGACATCGCGCCGGGGATGCGCGTGCTGGTGGCCGCAGGCGAGCGGATCGGCGTCGATGGTGTGGTGGAGATGGGCGAAGCGCATGTCGACCGTGCACTGGTGACCGGTGAGAGTGTCCCCGAGCGCGTGATGCCGGGTGCCACGGTGCTGGCGGGCACGATCGATCTCGACGCGCCGCTGACCGTGCGCGTCACCGCCGTCGGCACGCAGACCGTGATCGCCGAAATCGCGCGGCTGATGGAAAGCGCAGGGCAGGGCAAGTCGCGCTATGTCCGCATCGCCGACCGCGCAGCGCGGCTTTATGCCCCTGCGGTCCACAGCCTGGCGGCGCTGAGCTTTGTCGGCTGGATGCTCGCGGGGGCGGGGCTGCATCAATCGGTGATGATCGCGGTCGCGGTGCTGATCATCACCTGCCCGTGCGCGCTGGGGCTGGCCGTGCCGATCGCGCAAGTGGTGGCGGCGGGGGCGCTGATGCGCGCGGGCATTCTGATCAAGGACGGCTCGGCGCTCGAGCGTCTCGCGGAGGTCGACACCGTCTTGTTCGACAAGACTGGCACGATCACGCTGGCCGGGCTGACTCCGCTTGCCGGTCTGCCCGACGATGCGGGCGAGCGCGCCGCCTTGGGTGCGCTGGCGCAGGCCAGCCGTCACCCGCTCGCCCGCGCGATCCGCAATGCACTGGGTAATTCAACGGCAGGGGCAGTCGCAACCGGCATCACGGAACTGTCGGGCCTCGGCGTCGAGGCCATGATTGATGGCGAACGCGCGCGCCTGGGCCGGCCCGACTGGGTTGGCACGCAAGCGAGCGGCACCGAGGTGACGACCGCGTTCCGCTGGGGCGACCGCCCCGCCCGGGTGATCAATTTTGCCGATGTGATGCGCGCGGACGCGCCGCAGGTGATGGCGCAGTTGGAGGCGATGGGCTTCGCGCCGACGATCCTCTCGGGCGACCGGCTGGAGGCTGTGGCGGCGCTCGCCGAGCGGGTCGGCATCGTTGGCATCGCGGGGCTGTCGCCGGCCGATAAGTTCGCCTTTATCGATCGTCAGGCGGCGCTCGGAAAGCGCGTGCTGATGGTGGGTGACGGGCTGAACGATGGCCCGGCGCTGAAACGCGCGCACGTCGCGATGGCGCCCGCAACCGCGAGCGATGTCGGTCAACTCGCCGCCGATCTGGTGTTTTTCGGGGATCGACTGGCCGCAGTGCCGGTGGCGATCATCGCTGCGCGCCGGACGATGGGGGTGGTGCGCCAGAATTTCGTGCTGGCGGTCGGCTATAATATCCTCGCGGTGCCGCTGGCGATGGCGGGCCTGGTGACCCCGCTCATCGCCGCGCTCGCCATGTCGGGCTCTTCGCTGATCGTCGTGGCCAATGCACTGCGCTTGCGCGGTGCGGCGCGATGACCGGCCTCGTCGTCCTGCTACCGGTGGCCCTCGGGCTCGGGCTTGCCGGCCTGGCCGCGTTTTTCTGGGCGGCACGATCCGGCCAGTTCGAAGATCTCGACGGTGCTGCGCTGCGGATCCTGATCGATGATGACGAGGAGGCGTGAGCGCGCCCGGCGATGCGGATTTGATCGCGGTCAATCCAGGTCGCAGGGCGTCGTGCAATCACGCTGGCATGTGGACCTATCATCCTGATCTGCTCGCTCAGCCGGTGCCGCGCTACACCAGCTTCCCGACCGCCGCGGAATTCAGCGGAGCGGTTGGTCCGCCGCATTTGGCACAGGCGCTCGCCACCGTCGGGCCGGACGAGGCGATCTCGCTATACCTGCACATCCCATATTGTCGCGAGCTCTGCTGGTATTGTGGCTGCAACACGGGTGCTGCCAACCGCACGCAGCGGGTGCAGGCCTATCTGTTGCGGCTGATTGAGGAGATAACGCTTGTCGGCAAGGCGCTCGACGGGCGTGGGCGCGTAAAGCGGATCGCCTGGGGCGGCGGCAGTCCGAACGCGCTCAACCCAACGGATTTCGATGCATTGATGCGCCACCTGTCGCAGGCCTTCCGGCTCGACGATCCGGTCATGTCGGTGGAGATCGATCCGCGCGGCTTCGAGTGGGACTGGGCGGCCGCGCTCGCCCGCAATGGCGTTACTCGCGTCAGCCTGGGCGTACAGACCTTCGATCCCGCCATCCAGGCCGCGATCGGGCGTGTTCAGCCGACCGAGATGATCGCTTGCACCGTCGCCCGCCTGCGCGCGGCCGGCGTGTCTTCGATCAATTTCGATCTGATGTACGGGCTGCCGTTCCAGACCGTCGACACGCTGGCATCGACGCTTGAGACGGCGCTCTCGTTTCGGCCCGACCGGTTGGCGGTGTTCGGCTATGCGCATGTCCCACACCTGATTGCACGACAACGGCAGATCGACGATTCGGCGCTGCCCGATGCGGAAGCGCGTTTTGCGCAGGCCGAATTCGCGTTCGATTGGCTGACGTGTGAAGGCTATAAGCCGATCGGTTTTGATCATTTCGCGCTACCCGAAGATGCGCTGGCGATAGCGGCGCGGAACGGCACGCTGCGGCGCAATTTCCAAGGCTTTACCGAGGATCCGGCCGATGTGCTGATCGGCCTAGGTGCCTCCGCGATCAGCCAGTTTCCGGGGTGGCTGCTGCAGAACGAGAAGAATGCCGGTCGCTATCACCTGCGCATCGCCAACGGGCTGCTGGCGACCGAGCGCGGCTGGGTCCGGTCTCGGAGTGACCAGCGCATCGGTCGGGCGATCGAAGCGCTGCTATGCCAAGGCGTGGCCGATTTGAGCGATCTGCCCGATATCGCGGCGGTGGAGCACCGGCTTGCGCGCTACGTCGCTGCCGGTCTGGCGACATGGCACGACCGCCGGCTTCTGATCCGGCCGGAGGGGCTGCCCTATGCGCGGACGATCGCCGCTGCACTCGACCCCTACCGGCAGCAGTCCGCCGTGCGATTCAGCAGCGCGATCTGAGATGTTGGCGCGCGCCGTTCCATCGTTGCTGGCGGCGGTTGGCTTGGCATTGGCAGGCGGGGGTGGACCCCCCATCGAGACGAGCGGCGCTGTGCTGGTCGCGATTTGTGGCGATCCATCGCACCGGATTCCCCTGCCGACGCGGGACGATGGAAAACAGCACCGCCCTTGTCCGATGGGCTGCCATGCGGCTTGCACGCGTCGCGATAGCAGCGATGAGGAAGAATAAGGCGTAGGCCGTCGATCGTCTGCGGTCGCCCGTTCGCGCATCTGCTCGACGAGGCACCCGCGACGCTTGCTAGACACCCCACCCAAGTGGAGTGTTTTCGCTCTGACGTCAGTTCTTGCAAAACAGCCCGACGTTGTCGTGCGCTTGCTCGGATCGTCCCGTGCAGACCCTTGTCGCGCATAACCCGTTCGACAGTTCACCGGGCGACCCAGGGCCCGGCCGCGTCATTTCCACCACACCTTGTGCGCACCATAAACCGCAACATTCTCGGCGTTCATTCGGGCGATTGCTGGCTTCGCGCGTGTTTCTTCCTGAGCCTACGCCGATAAGGAAGCGGGATCCTGTCGCTGCGCGACAGGCGTGTCTTAGATGGAAGAGGCGCTCGGCAGGACATGGCAGCTCGGCTCGACACCATGGAGCCAACGGCGATCATCGATAAACGTGACCACCGCTTAAACGGGCGGTGGAACTTTGGCTGCGCCGAATGTGGCGGTGCCGTGCGCAGAATCTCGCTGGCCAGCCACAATCCGCGGATTTCGGGCGCAACGTGGTGATTGTCTTGCTCAGCCATGCTCCACCTGACCAAGAGCGCGAGCCTCCGCGAAAACAGCGGCGGCTAAGCATGTGAACAAGGCTTCATGCTTGTACCGATACAGTCGATGCTGATCGAACTTGACGTGACCCCCGTTTTTTCCTCCAGTTGGAGCTAGAGTCCGACCCCGGAAGAAGGGACGGACAGATGAAGCGGAAGCAGTTTTCGGAAGAGCAGATCATCGGCATCCTGAAAGAGGCCGAGGCTGGCGCGGTGGTGACGGATCTGTGCCGGCGCTACGGGATGTCCAGCGCGACCTATTATGCGTGGAAGGCCAAGTTCGGCGGTCTGGAGGTGTCCGATGCGAAGCGGTTGCGGGCGCTCGAGGAGGAGAACGCCCGTCTCAAGCGGTTGCTGGCGGACACGATGCTCGACAACGCGGGTCTGAAGGACCTGCTATCAAAAAAATGGTAACGCCTGCCGCGAAGCGGGAAGCGGTCGCGCATCTCCAGACGGCGCTGGGGATGAGCGAGCGGCGGGCGTGTGCTGTCGTCGGGGCGGATCGCAAAAGCATGCGGTATCGCTCGTGCCGGGCGGATGATGGCGACCTGCGGTCGCGTCTGCGCGAGTTGGCGCAGCAGCGCCGGCGGTTCGGCTATCGGCGGCTGCATATCCTGCTGCGGCGCGACGGCATGACGATCAACCGCAAGAAGACCCAGCGGCTCTACCGCGAGGAAGGTCTGACGGTGCGACGCCGAAAGGGCCGCAAGCGCGCCGTCGGTGCGCGGGCACCGGCACCCGTGTTGGCGCTGCCCAACCAGCGCTGGAGCCTGGACTTCGTCCACGACCAGATGGCCACGGGGCGGCGGTTCCGCATCCTCAACATCGTCGACGACGTGACGCGCGAGTGTTTGCGAGCGGTGCTCGACACGTCGATCTCGGGCAAGCGGGTGGTGCGCGAGCTGGGTGATCTGATCGCCGAGCGCGGTGCGCCCAGGATGATCGTCAGCGACAACGGGACCGAACTGACCTCGAACGCGGTTCTCGCGTGGTCGGGCGATGCTTGCGTCGAGTGGCA